>JARRLM010000327.1:0-3704 GCA_037386985.1 Acidobacteriota bacterium
TCCGAATTGCCGGAACTCCTGGAGCGACCGGCCGGGCCGATACATTACCTTTATTATCTCAATCTGCTTCAAACCCTTCTTTTTGTTCTATTGGTATATGTGCCGGTATTGATTCTACTGAGTAATTCAATTTCGGGGGAAGGTCCGGGGATTTCCATCACCGGGCGGGAATACCGGGTGCATATGTCCGTACTTTTACCCCTCTGGGGATTACTGTTTCTGATTACGGCACCCGTTCAGTGGATCATTCCTCATTTTTTAATTATAGGGATGTTTGAAATCTCTGTAGGATTTCTGGTTCGCTCTATTTTGCTGGTTCTATACACGACCTGGGCTATCCGCCATTTGAACTGTTTATCTGTGGCACAGGCTTCCGGTATTTTTATCCTCTCCTGGTTTTCGCTGCCCATCTTTTATCTCCTGATCTATACCCATGTCGTGCCGGCGCTTTTTATTCTGGTGCCGCTGTTGTTCTGGGGCGGCCGTCGGTTTCGAAAGTATCGGGCATACCGTCTGGATGAAATCCTGTTTCAGCGATACCTTGCCCGCGTTTCTTCCGATCCGGAAAATGCTGCTTCCTACTTCCAGATAGGCAAGATTCTTTTGAAAAGAAAAAATCCCGATAAGGCGTCCGATTATTTTGAAAGCGCACTCCGAAGGGACCCGGAAAATTCGGACTATGGCTATTATCTCGGGCGTGCCTTTGAAATGAAAGGGGATTGGGACAGGGCCCTGCAATTCTATGAAGGGGTATACAAGGTGAATGCCGAATATGGATCCGGCGAAATAGTCAGGGAACTGGGGAAGTCCTATGTGCATCTGGGCAGGATCAGCAGAGGGAAGGAGCTTTTAAGGTTATTTCTGAAAAAGCGCGACACGGACCCCGAAGCAAGATACTGGATGGCTGTAGCACTGCAGAAAACCGGACAGACCGCCCCAATGGTGGGAGAATTAAAGCTCATAATGGATCAGGCTCGGGAGAATCCCCGATCTTTCCGCGGGAAGAACCGGCAGTGGATATATCGGGCACGCGATATGCTGCGGGAAGCCAGGTGTTTCAGTCTGTCGTGAATGTCGCATAATTGGATTCTTTATGCTATTTTGTAACCATGAGAAACTACACCGAAGAACACGCAACATCCGGAATCCAAGCACCCCTTCCGGAGATTGAATGCTGGGAGAACCAGTTTCCGGATTACGAAATTGAAATTGTTATTCCCGAATATACTGCAATCTGTCCTAAAACAGGTCTTCCGGATTTCTGCACGATATATGTTTACTATGTACCGGATCGCTGGTGCCTGGAGTTGAAGTCTTTAAAGGAATACATAAACGCATACAGAAACCTTGGGATTTTCTATGAGAATTCCGTGAATAGAATTCTGCAGGACCTGGTCTCCGCCTGCAAACCTGTTTCCATGCGTGTTCGCGGGGAGTTTACGCCACGCGGAGGGATCCGGAGCAAAATCGAAGCAACATATTCTAGGAAGTAGTCACAATCCGGATCGTAGTGACGTTACGATAATAGTTCTAAGTTCTGAGTTCTAAGTTTAAGGTTAAGAGGTACGTCGAGCAGTTTGAGGGGGCGTGCGCATAAAAACTATGCGGCGCATAAAAACTATGCGGCGCATAAAAACCATGCCGTAAGCAGTAGACATGGTCCTCTGTGATACAACAATATGAAGCTGGTTCTAATATTCAGCAAGAACCTTGTTGAATATTAGAGCTGTGAGAACTGTTGGTTAACTCAGAACTCAGAACTCAGAACTCAATTAGTCTTTTTCTTCCGCTTTGACCCCTCCCATAAGCATGACTGTACGCGCGTTTATCCCGTATTACGCAATCCTGCCGCGATGCCGTTAATGGTCAATACCACTACTTCCCGCAGCGCTTCAGCCTCGATACTTTCAGGGTCTGCAAGAGCGCGGAGTTTGCGCAACATTTCCACCTGCAGATAATTGAGCGGATCCAGATAGGGATTACGGAGGCGTATGGCGTTTTGTGTCAAAGGGTCGGTTTCCAGCAACCTGTTGTGGCCGCTTATAGTCAGCACCTTCTCACACGTGAGCCGGTACTCATCGCGGATCTGAGAAAATATTTTGCCCGCAGCGGACTGATCCGGCACCAGGGGGACATAAAGGGCGGCGATGTCCATATCCGCTATTAGCAAAGACATTTCGGCATTTTCCAACAATGTGTTGAAAAAAGGCCAGGTTGCATACATATCCTGTAATAAATCCTTGTCCTGAATTGCTGCAAGCCCGCTTCCCAGGCTGTACCAACCGGCCAGATTGAACCGGCTCTGCATCCAGGAAAAGACCCATGGGATAGCGCGGATCTGCTCTACTTCCCCGGTACTGCTCCGCGCTACGGGACGGGAACCGATCGTCAAACGCTTTATTTCATCAAGCGGTGTAACCGCCTGCCAGAAGTCGATAAATCCCGGGCGTTCATACACCAGAGAACGGTATGCCTGAAGCGCGGCAACAGCGGCCCGGTGCAAAGCATCCCGCCAGACAGGGGGAACTTTCGTTGCGTTGCCGGCTTCCGGAACGGAGGACAGGAGCACGGCGTGGATTGTCTGTTCAAGGTGACGGTGCGCCAGATCTTTATTGCTGTAGCGGGAGGCAATGATTTCACCCTGTTCGGTCAGACGGAATTTCCCGTGAATGCTTCCGGGAGGCTGTGCCCGGATCGCGCGGTTCGCGGGCCCTCCACCTCGTGCAATCGTTCCGCCGCGTCCATGGAAAATTGTCAGGATGACTCCGTGCTGTTCGGCCACGCGTGTAATGGCTTCCTGTGACTGGTAAAGTGCCCAGTTCGCCATAAGATAGCCGCCGTCTTTGTTGCTGTCGGAGTAACCGATCATCACAACCTGTTCGTTATTGCACGTTTTCAGATGAGCGCGATATATTCTGTCGGAAAAAAGTTCATCCAGAATATCGGGAGCTGATTTCAGATCATCTATAGTTTCGAATAAAGGGACGATATTCTGGTGACGGTCACTGCCGACCCAGCGGAGCATCAGCAAAACAGCCAGAACATCTGCCGCTGAATGCGTCATGGAAAGGATGACGGCACCGATCGGCCCCTCCCCATAGACAGACCGTACGCGCGCCAACAGGCGCAGTAAGGCCCAGGTTTCCGCCGATGCCGGGGTGATGCCGGGGTGTGGGGAAAGTTCCGGAAGGTCACCGCTGAGCATTTTAGTAAACAGCGCCGATCTTTTCTCATTGGACAGTTTCTGGAATTCAGGGGCGATATCGAGAGCCCGGAGAACCTCTCCAAGCGCGGAATTCCACCTGGCTGTATCTTCGCGAATGTCCAGACGTGCGGCTGCAAGGCCAAACGCTTTCAGCTGCTGCTGTATAAGACGAATTTCGTCTTTCGCAAGGCGTACGGGTAAATGGGAAGCAATGATTCGGATCGGTTCCATTATCCGATCAAGCTCGATGACCGCCTGATGCGGTTTGCTGGAGAGCAGCCGGCCGGTCATGTCTTCGCGGGATGCTTCAGCCAAATCAGCCGCAAGGAGCGATAACGCCAGTCGGTAGGGTTCATTCGCATACCGTTTTTCAATATACGCAACGTGTTCGGGCAAAGGGCGCCGGCTGTCGATCCATACTTTCAGGGCCGGGGGCAGCGGCAGACGATGGATGCTGATGCTGAGATGGCGCGCCAATTCCTGCAGTGCAATGCGGTGT
>JARRLM010000328.1:0-1838 GCA_037386985.1 Acidobacteriota bacterium
GGATTATCTTTCCCTTAGCTCCTTGGAGGAATCCGGGTTATGCGAACTCCAGTAATGTACCAAAAAATTCAATAAGATACACTAGCAGTCCCTAATGAAGTTAAATTTAACAGCGTTCAGATCTGCGGCGTACATAAAACGGGTGATGGAGTGAAAGTGGGAGTTCTGCGGGTTTATGCTATTGTGCGCTGAATCTATCGCAAATATAGGTGCTGCGGGCCTGACCATCCGGGAATGAATACGGGCTATAGGATGCGTTCTATCGCTTCATGAAGGGCATTCAGGTCGATCGGTTTTTCGATAAATGCTTCCGGCTTAGGTAGAGGGGTGCATTCATCACCGAAGATCTGAAACTCCGTCATTCCGGTGACAAATATAACGGGTATATGTTTTAAGTTATCCTTAAGGCGCAGTGCCCGGTAAAGCTGAAATCCCGTCTGGTTGGGCATTCTGAGATCCATAAGGATGAGGTCCGGTTTTTCCGTCTGGATAACCTGCATTCCCTGGTTGCCATCCGTAGCGGAACAGGCCGAATACCCGTTGTCCTCAAGCCAGTTAGTGAGGAAAGTTATGGTATCGGGTTCATCGTCAATGATCAGGACTTTCTTCTTTTCGACGTTCATGAATAGGCTGCACCTGAAAGAAAGCTCAGTCTTTGCGAAGGAACATCATAATCATCCTTATAAGGGATTGTCCAGAGGTTCATGAATCCCCTCCGACGTCTGTCGGTGCCTGGGAAGCCTTACGATAAATCGGGTTCCTTTCCCAGGATCGGATTCTATATCGATCGTCCCGCTATGATTGTTGATGATCTTATGGGCAATAAACAATCCCAGTCCGGTTCCCTCGGCTCCCTTGGAGGAAAAGAAAAGGCTGAAAGCCTTTTCCCTGGTTTCCTGGTCCATGCCGATGCCGTTATCGGCAATATCGAAAACCACTTGTTCGTCTTGAAAACAGGAAGACAGGGAGACGGTGTGAGACTGTTTGCTTTTATCAACACGGCATGCATCAATGGAATTTTCCAGCAGATTAATAAGAAGCGAGTGGATGGCATCCTGATCCCCGTCGAACTCTCCCGGATCCGTTTTCATCCTGAGTTCCACATTGTGCCGCCGGGCCCTGCCGTCCAGGATGTCTTTGACCGAGGCAACAATTTTTTCTACGTCGATGGATTTCCAGAATATTTCCCGGTCCTTGGCGTAATAAAGAACATTCATTACCATACTCCGGATGCGTTCTATATTCCGTTTCAACATGCTCCATCCCTGATCGACACGTTCTTTCTTGTCCTTCTGAAAGCCCGTTTCCATCAGGTAGATTCCACCATCGATTCCACTCAGCAGTCCTTTGATGCCGTGGGATACGGAACCGACCAGCATTCCCAGGGATGTGAGTCTTGATTGGAGTTGCCTTAGATCCGTAATATCCGCCGACATCTCCATAACAGAGACGATGTCACCGTTTGGGTCACGGATGGGAGCCGTGTAACAACGAACATGTTTCTGACTGCCTTCCCGGTTTGTGACCACTTCTTCGCTGTGGTGGATCCGGCCGTCCTGAAAGGTCCTGGCCACAGGGCAGTCGATGCAGGGCTCCTTACGGTGTTTGTAGGCTTCGTAGCAGGAGAGCCCCACGCCTTCGCCAAAATCCTGCTCAAACCACCGGTTGGCATTGCTTATCTTGAAGTCTTTATTCAGCACCGTGATATAGCAGGGTGTTACATCGAAGAGGGTTCTGTATTTCTGCTGAAGACGCTTGACCTTGGTGATGTCCGTGAACATTACCTCGACGGCCGTAATATTTCCGGCATCATCCCGGATGGGCGCCGTATATGCAAT
>JARRLM010000328.1:1843-5534 GCA_037386985.1 Acidobacteriota bacterium
ATGCAATGACACAAATTTCTTTACCGTTTTTAAGTTTGACAATCTCTTCAGTGGCATGGCACTGCCCGTCCTGAAAGGTCATTTCCACAGAACAGACATCGCACTTTTCCGAACGTCCTTTGATTACATCAAAACAAGAGTCACCTTCACCACAGCCGAATTCTGTGCGGAACATACGATTGGCGGCTATGATTTTGAAATCCCTGTCCTGGGCCCGAATATACCCCGGCAGTTCATTGAACAATTGACGGTAAAGATCTTCCATTTATTTCTCCTTATTCAGGAACAATCGGTAATGGAAAACTCCAGAGATGATGGTATATCGAGAATCGTAACATTAATATATCGCTTATCCTGTTCTGCAGCCCTTTTATGTTTGATTTCTAAAATTTTCCGGATATTCATCAACAGGGATTTCTCACTCACCGGTTTGCTCATATAACCTTCCGGCGGTGGAATAGTCTTTCGTTCATAGATGAGTTTCCTCATCTCAGGCCGGCCCGTAATGATACAGACAGGCAGTTGTGGTAAATCCGGGCTTTCACGAAGCTCGATATAGACATCGACGCCGTTTTTCCCGGGCATTGCCAGGTCAAGAGTCATCAGGTCCGGCTTCTCTTTTCTGACCAGATCGAGCGCTTCATCGCCGTCCGTTGCCCGGTGCACGGTCGCACCGTGGTCTTCCAGGACGGTAGCGATAAAGGTTAATGCATCGGGCTCATCATCAACAACCAGGATTTTTCGTCCTTCAAATACATTTTGGGATTCATCCGTGCTGTATTCTGTCATGGGAGTATCTACCTTTCTTCATAAATCAAAGCTTAACGCCATATACACTCTGCTCAACCGATCAGATTCCCTATCTATAGAAACCTTGATACAGTTTCCAGAAGTTCTTGCTGATCAATAGGTTTCGAAATAAATCCGTCTGGAGGAGGCACCTGATGTCGAGTGGAGATAAACTTCTTGAATTCCTTCGCCACGCCGGTGACGATCACGATCGGTATCGATTTCAAATCCGGATTTTCACGCAGTTCCCGGTAGCACCTGACGCCTGATTTTTCCGGCATGGTAATATCCAGGAGAACAAGTTCGGGATGTTCGGCTTTAATTTTCTCCATACCTTCCCGACCGTCCTTTGCCGAAATTGTCGTGTATCCGTTGTCTTCCAGAAGAACAGTCAGAAATGTGACAATGTCAGGTTCATCGTCAATAATGATTACCTTCTTTTTGTCGTTCACAGGACTACCTCCTCTCTAGTGCCATTCCCAGTCGATATAGCCGGGCTTTGTATCTACAGCCGCGTTGACCATCAGTTCAACCAGACCGCCATAGTAAATGCCTGCCTTTTCCCAGGCGTCGTAGTACTTGATGATGTCTCGTATCTGTCCTTTACAGTTGCTGCAGGGAGTACAGACATACTTCGGGTGATCCTTATCCATCGGTTCATCTTTAAATGCCTCCAGGATCTGACGGAACTTGCGTCTGCCGGAAAGGTGATGTCGCCAGTCTGCAAAGTTATGTCCCGACATAATGGCAAATCCCGATCCGCCGCCACAGCAATAATTGTGGACTCCATGAGGAGTCATTTCCCGGAAACGCTCTTCCGGAACCACAGCCTTTATGATTTCTCTTTGAGGAGCAACGATGCCCATCAACCGTACCATGTTGCAGGGATCATGGAGGGTTACCGGAAAGTCGTTGCGGCTTTTGTCGAACTTTATTCTTCCCGACCTGACAATGTCCCGTAAAACCGTCATGGAACTCTCACGGGGAATATTGAGATCTCCGGTGAGTACTTTGTCTGCAATAACAGTCAGAGCCTTGTGTGCATGGCCGCACTCGCCTAGGACAATCTTCTTTACTTTCAGCTTTTTGGCGGCTTGGGCATGCAGCAGAGCAACCCGGGAAAACTGTACATCATCGTACCAGACGCCGTAATTTATTGCATCATACGCAGCCAGGTCGGAGGAAAGGGTCCAGCTCAAACCGGCTGCATTAAAAAGATACGCAAACGCGCCCGGGTTTTCCGGCCAGGCCAGGATTTCCCCGGCGTTGTGTATGAGCAGGATATCGGCCCCTTCCTTATCCCAGGGAGTTTCAACCTGGACTTCTGTTTTTTCAGTGGTGTCCTCGTCTATGAACTCTATGTTATCCTTTACAACCAGAGAACTCATACCGGTCGAAGAGCCGACTTTAGTCTGCAACACGGATCCGTTTTTATGCAGTTCATCTGCGGCGATTCCCATTTCCTGGCTGGCGATCTTGCGAATCTCACGGGCCAGGAGCCCATTGTCGACCCCGATAGGGCATGTCTGGGCACAGCGACGACAGAGGTTGCACCGATAGGCCAGTTCAATAAGCCGGGAAACAGTTTTCCAGTTCAGGTCGATATCGCCGTGAACCCATGTGGATGACTTCTTTATGTATTTGAAATAGATGCGCCGCAGGACTTCGGAGCGGAATGTAGGTCTGTAGAGCGAATTCCTGCCGCTTTCTTCAAAAATGGGACATGAATCGGAACATGTCTGGCATTTTGCGCAGTGCTCCATAGAGATCATCAACGGTTGGAGAAAGGTCCAGTTATCTTTCTTGTTAAAAAGTTTTCTAAGACCTGAAAGGAAGAGATTTACCAGGCGTTCTTCCTCTTCCTTGCTCTCGGGCTTTGGGATGCTGACGGCAATGGTATCATCCAGGCATTCATAGTTTTTTGCAACATCCTTCGACAAAGGTTTTAATGGAGGTTCCTTTTCCAGTTTGTCGAATGGAGGGGGAAGTGGGACCTGGTCTTCCGGTTTTATCTCGACCAGCGGTCCTTCGCCTTTTGACATGTCCTTTATTTCTACCGGGCTCTTCATCTTTTCTGATCCTCCGTGGGTATTTCTGTTGCCACTTCAACCCAGCTCTTTCTGCCATCTGCCTTGATATGAGGAGCGGCCCAGCTTATGGGTTGTTTCAGCATTTCGTTGATTTTTCTTTCCTCTTTTCCACCGGGCAGATTGGGATCGTCGTTCCAGCGGATGGAATGGTAAGCGAAGTACTTGCCGACGAAATGGGACATGTGAGTCAAAGGAATGTAGGCAACCAACAAGCTCATACCGCATATCGTTATGGCCGGGAATAAAGTGTCAATCCCTGTCCCGGGGAGGGCGGGCATATTGCCGGTTACCAGATTTTGTACAAAGAATGTGATTTTGGAATAATCTGGATCGACCAGTGCGAAAGTTACAAACGCGAAGCCGAAAACAATTATAAAAAATACCAGATTAAAAATATCTGCATGCGAAGTGAAATCTTTCAGGTCCGGACTGGTAAGTCGCTGATGGAGCAAACCGAGCGCTCCGATAATACTCAGACACAAACCTCCGGCCCCAAGAACAATAATGGCGTACTGTAAAGCTGCATGGATGCCGCCGCCGGGCAGGGCGGGCCACACTGAGATCAGGATTCCCGAAACACCCATGAGCAGAGTGCATCCGATTATTAAGTAAAGACCGAAATGAAACGGGAACGACCGAAGCCACAGTTTGGGGTTGTTTTCCCTCAGGGCTACCAGGAACAGGATTTCCGGTATCATTACCTTGAGTTCGCCCCACAGGGATACCTCCCGGGGTTTGTTCCACCATTCGCTTTCTTCAAGGTAAGAGCCGCCGTAATCCGCTTTCCCGGCTTCATGTGCAACCGGATAAAG
>JARRLM010000329.1:0-3688 GCA_037386985.1 Acidobacteriota bacterium
GGAGGTAGCCCTGATGATTGCGGAGGGATTCCTTGGCGACATTCTATGTGAAAAGGTTCCCAGTCCCCGACTGACCCCCAAACCGGAGAAGTGAAACATTCCGTAAGTCCCCAGAAGTCGCGTTCTGGGACATAACTGCGTTTCGGGCCAACCATACTGCTAATCTCAATATAGGTATGGACTAAAAGGAAATGTAATCATTCGATCTTGACTGATATAGCGATATATTCTACAATGCAGTTAATATGTCAAAACCAGTTTCGTTAGGAGAATTTGAACAGGTCATTTTATTGGCGATTCTGCGCCTGGGTGAAAACGCTTATGGGGTATCCATCAAATCGGAAATAGCCATTTGCACAGGCAGAAAACCATCTCCTGGAGCTCTTTATACCGGTCTTAACCGTCTGGAAGAGAAACAGCTTGTCTCATCCCATACAGGGGATCCGTCGCCCGTGCGAGGTGGACGCGCAAAGCGCTACTATAATGTCACTCCAAAAGGCATAGAAGCCGTTACAGCTGCGCAGCGCGGATTTCAAAGCTTGTTAAAAGGATTGGACCTACCGGGAGTTTCTCATGCCTAAAGCAGCTTTAGCAGAACGAATACTTGAGATGGTCACACGCCCCCAGCGCTCAGCTTCGATCGTTGGCGATTTGCTGGAAGAGGCGTCCAATCGAAGCGCCTTATGGTTTTGGCTGAGCTTGTTGCACATATTTGTATCGCATCTTTTCCAGGATCTCCGGGCTCACCGGCTTAGGATGATGTGGCTTGGCTTTTCGGAATTTTTGATATTTGTAATCGTGGTCGTTTTTGTTATGGGTGAATTCATCGAGGTGAAATCATATTTTAGACCCTATCGGGAAATCGTTCATTATGGTCTCCCGATTCTGCTAGGCTGGCATATAGCAAGGCGCTCACGTGGTTGCGAGTTGGCATCCGGCGTTTCATTGATTTCTGTGATTTTGATTTTTCGGGCTGTTCTGGTTCTCCCGCTTTTTTGGACGTATCGAATGATGCCCCCAGATCTTCAGGTGGATCCTTATACGGTATTTATGCATACAATTTATGGTACGATCCCCTTCTGCGTACTCATTATTCTTGGCTCGTTCATTTGCCGTTTTCGCATGAGTGCATGTCGTCGAAAGCTTCTATTATCCTAACGCCCCTGAAGTCGCGTGATGAGAAACTGCATGTGGATTTCTATGAGAGAGATCTTGTTGAAAAACGATTTTGAATAACGTTATTCAGGCTCCAGCCTATCGGAACAATGTTCATGCGTTATTCGACTTGGCATCCAAGATATATCCTTCCAATTATTCGATGAATTCTTTAGAAAATAGAATTTCATTACTTCAACGACATAAAAGTCCGACGAATTTGAATTCCACCGACAGGTGGTCATGTATTGATTGTATAGCTTCTCGGAATAAGTAAGGTGCTCGCTCTTGCATCCTTTGAATTCCAGGGCTGGCTCTAATTTTCTCAGGTATAAATTTAGCGCTTCCGTAGCGACTCGGCGCGCGTCCTTTTTCCGCCAGGGTTCATCATTTTTGTGTCGCGCATTTAACATGGACGCTAACTCATCTATGTCACCGCCAATCTCATTCCATCCTTCAGTGTAACAACTCCTCTCTCCCGGTTTTATATTTGTAACAATCTTATCAATTGAGAGAATCTGCTGGATCACAAGCAATGAACAGCATCCCATGTGGCCATAGCCCCGGCCAGGAATCCCGGTTTTATTCCCCGCAAAAAAACGTCCAATTATAGTCGCTGTAACCGAGAATGAAGGATCTGTTTCAAGGTACACAATCTTCGCCTTCTTGTTGATACGATAAGAATTCAATATATTTATAAAACGCTCGGCAATGGAATCCCTCTTAAAAGGCACGTCAAATCCTTCTATATTTACTTTTTCTTTGCTCCCCGTGTTTAGGCCACAGCAGTATGTTATGTCATTCGGTCCATCACCACCGTACATCAGCCAAGGCTCATTGTTGTCCGCGCATCGATCATCATGCAGAGTAAAATCCTCAAACTCATGGCTAATCCTTCCCTGAACCTGTATAAGTCTGTGATTGTATGCATCTGGGTCTTTTTGAAGATCGCATACGCTTACCTCCAGCAGTTTCTCTTCTTCTCCATATATTGGCGTGCTGCCAATGAAGATAATCATCAGAAATAGACGAATCGATCGCAATGTAACCCCTTCCCCAGACTGCTCTATAATCTTGGTATAAGTGTATTGGCTGAGGGCTTCATTCGGCATTATATCATGGTTTACTCCTGAGAAGTCGCGATATGGGTAGTTATCATACTGCGTCCTTAGTTGCCAGATGGGCGTTTATGGTTCTTTATCCAAATTTATATCGGAAGGGAGCTCATCCGCCGCCCGGCTTATGAACCGGGCCTTCCTTGCCAACGTCACCACTGATCGTCAAGGCGCCGCTGTCTTCGCGCGGGACAGGGAGATCGGGTGCAGCGACGGTTATGCGGCCACATCCCTCATAACGTTTACGCCGTTGCCTTCGTACCCATATTCTCGCCGGGTATCAGCTCGAAATCTCTTCCCCTTCTCCCATTCGGCCACGCCGAAGGTATGCGTCCAGGCGCTCCTCTCGCGCTTTTGCGATCTGCGCTTGTTTCGTCGCCATCAGCCGTTGCCCTACTTTCTTGCTCTTGAAGAGCAGCCGCATAAGTGCGTTCACGCCGCCTGGAGATGGGGCGTCAAACATCCGGTGTTCCTTGTGGAATTTATAATCCGCTCGGAGTAACGCTCCGCTTGTCGCCACCAGGTCGCGGAAGGTCCAGGCCGTGCCACGGATGCCGAAGCGGTCGGCAATCTGCCATTTCTCGTCAAGCGCCCGGTCCAGGTCCTCAACCGTCTTGCGCACGGAGGCGGCATAAGCCGAGCTATCCGCGGCGCTTTGAGTCAGCGCAGCTATGGAGCGGGTGCCAAACACGTTCAGGACACTCTGCAAGTACCAGGCGGCCTCTGCTTCCAGCGGCCCCCCGCCGGTGACGGCTACGAAGCCATACTTGCCCTTCAGCGATGGGCGATGAGCGATACCCCAGCCGCGGTCCAGAAAAGCCTTCAGGTGACAGTCCACCATTCCGGAAGCACAGGTGCCGACGAAGACGATGCCATCAACCTGGTTCAGGCGCTGCTTGATCGCCTCGTACTCGTCCTTGAGAACACAGATCCCGTCCCCGTTGAAATCGCAGAGATAACACCCCACACAGGGGCCGACATGACGGTCTTGCAACTCGATCACCTCCACGCTGTTCCGGGAATAGCGATGGATGGATTCTATGACCGAGGCATTGGCAGAGTCTTCCGACAAGCGATTGCCGGTGAGAACCAAGATCGTCTTGTCGCCGGTTTTCGACGCCGGGGGATCATCCACGACAAATCCTGAACCCCGGTATGTGGACGAGAGGTACCTGCGCTCCACCGGCTGATAGTGTCTGGCGGGCACATACCCCTCGGCCAGCGTGCGGTTGAGCCGCCCGGCCAGGATGCGGCAGCTGTCCTCCGTCGTTTCTTCGTCATCCACGTAGCCAAAGAAGGGATTGCCCACGGCAGACACATCCCCGACGTAGCCAAAGCCCAGTTGCTCGCTGACAAAGCGTATCCGGCTGAGGATGAAATCGTCGTGGACACGGACCGAGGTCATCACGGCCGCCGCG
>JARRLM010000330.1:0-3677 GCA_037386985.1 Acidobacteriota bacterium
GCGTTGATGTTGCCGCCGCAAAAAAGATTCCGGGCGTCGTCGATGTAGTCACGTGGGAAGATGACGATCTGAAGAATTTCGGTAGTCGTGGCGGAAGGAGGGGTGGCGGATCCTCGGCTCCTTATGTCGACAATGTCGCCGATATGGAAGAGGATGAGGTAGCGGTGATCGTAGTTGCCGAGACCGATGAACTCTGCGACGAGGCATTGAAAGCCCTCAACCCGCAGTGGGAGGTTCGTCCGCACGTTGTCGACATACTCGAAGGAAGAAAGCCGGACGCTCCCGTCATCCGGGAAAACCGGGAAGGCAGGGGTAATATCACTCTCGCGGACAACAACCGGGGCGACATCGAAGCCGGTTTCAGAGAGGCGGATCATATCGTCGAATACGACTTCAACATGCCTGCTTTCAGCGGCCATGTTCCCAATCCCTACGCATCGGTCGCCTATTGGTACGACGATCCGCGCTACGACCCTGAACAGCAGAGCCTGCGCATAGAAGGACCCGTCTGGACTGCCCGCCAGGGGAAAGATTCCGTAGGCGGCATGTACGGGCTTCCTCCCGCAAAGGTAAGGCAGGAAGGCCTCTTCCAGGGCGGCAAGTATTGCGATTGGGGATTCCGAAAAGTGCAGCAAATCACGCCGTTGCTCTCTAAAAGGACAGGACGGCCGGTCAGGATGGTTTTAGCCCGGAAAGAGATGTACGACTTCAACATGAACCAGCGTTTTTCGCGCCTGAAGGTAGGTTTCAAAAACAACGGCCTGATCACGGCTATCGACGATTTCTCCATCGCCGACGCCGGAGTCCCTCCCGTTTCGACACTCGGCACTTCAGGCGATCAGGGGTATGGCCCCTATTTCACGACAAGGTGCCTGAATATCAAGCAGTCGATGGAAGTCGTGAACAGCAACAGGGGAAAGATGTACACCAGCGGCCAGCACTGTCCGTTCAACTGGGATTCGCTGACCATGGCCATACACCTGATTGCAGAAAAATTGGGAAAGGACCCGGTCGATATCGCCACACTGAACCTCCACGGACCCACGGACTATACGGATACCGATCCGGTACCCAGCTATCAGGCATGCGTGGAAGAGGGAAAGAAACTGATGAACTGGAAATGGCACCCGACCGGCGAGGGAAAACTCCCCGATGGAAGAATGCACGGTGCCAGCTTCCGCTATCAGTTCTGCCCCCGGCATTCCTTCTCGAGCTACAACTCCAAACTGGAGCTTCGGAACGGAAGAGTGCGTATGGGGACACAGGGCTGCTGCACCGGAATCTATGCCGTTGAAGGAAATGCAATGGTCGTTGCCGAAGAACTTGGCCTCAAGTACGAAGATGTCGATATTGATTTCGACTACAGCGAACCTTTTGCTCCCGTGGGCGGCGGCAGTGACGGGACGACGGCCTCTGCCTGGGTTACAAAAGAATGTGCCAACATTCTGAAAAAGCGTATATTGGAAGCCGCTATTGAGAATGCAAACAATCCTCCGGCCCCGAGCGGATTTAGTTTCGGCCCACCCCAAAAATCTGAGCCCAGTCCACTGAAGGGCCATGCACCCGACGATCTGGACATGAAGGATGGGAATGTATACGTCAAGTCCGATCCCGACAAATCCGTTCCGCTAGCCAGGGCTGTCGGGCAGGCGCATCTGTTCGCAACCTTCTCGGGCAGGCCTCCTACGGCTCTCTGGGCCACCGGCATGGGAAGATATCTCGATACCATGAACATCGCGATGTGCGAGGTCGCCGTCGACACGGAAACCGGACTGGTTGAGATAATCAGGTTTGGAGTGGTTGCAGATCCCGGCAAAGTAATCCGCCTGACTTCGCTCGAAGGCCAGATTCACCAGGTGATGGACTTCAGTGCCGGATGCCAGCTACAGGAAGATTTCTTCTATGACCGGAAGACAGGGGTCAAACTGAACGCAAACATGTTTGACTACAAGAAGGTTTCCATGCTGGACATGCCCCACGTCGACATGAAGTTTCTGGAAACGCAGGCAGGCAATGCGGCCTATGGCTCTAACGGGATCAGCCATTCTCTGGCCAACACCCATCTTGTTGTTTGTGCGATTCAAAATGCGATCGGCAAATGGGTCGATCCGCCGGCAACTCCGGACAAGGTTCTCAAAGCATTAGGCAAGGCATAATAGCCCACATTTCTGGAAAGCTTTAATACAGTAGTAAAAACCATTTAGAAATGTGGGCTTAAGGTTTCTCGTTCCGGGTTTCCCGTTTCCCGTTGAAAACAAAACGGGGAACCTTGGAAGGGATTTTACGGCCTGTCATTGCGAATCGTCTATTTCCAGGCGCAGGTAGTCGTAAATCACGCCTGCAGTAATGTTCCCCGCCGGTACCGTCAAGGTTATTGTATTGCTGCCAGCTTTGAGCATCGAAGCGTCGAACTCGGATGAGCGCTCATACCATAAACCCTGGATCTGATGGCGTGAAATGACGCCGTCGCCAAAGCTGAGATCAAGGGTTCCGGCCTGCTCGCCGTTGACCGACACGTCGATCGACCGGGTTCCGGTCCCACTGATTGCCAAACGCAACACGGCACTTCCTTGCAGCGCGTCATTCAGTTTAAAACGGATCCTGTATGGAGTCGCGCGGCCGTTCCCCGAAACGCCGCGGAACGGCTGTACCCGCGCTTGAGGATCCGTGTTATGCGGCACATGAGCAAAAAACCAGTCTTCGTCGTAGCGGCTCTCGCCTACCGTAAAGGTGACATCGTTGGGGAACAGCCTCGAGTACTGGAGCGTTATATCCGGCTCGAAGAAGCGGTCGCCGCCGGCGAACTCCGTGGCGGTGCGATTCGGTATGCCGATCTCCCAGACCTGTTTGCCATGGCGCTCCGGCATCCATTCTAGTTCACCCAGATCAACGACCTCGCCCGCATCGACGGAAACGCCGGCTCTCGCGAATTCACCGAGTACGCCGTCGGCCAGGGCATAAAGCGCGTACTCGCCGGGGCTGACTTTCGGGATAGTGAAACGCCCGTCGGGGTTGTCGCTCTGCACCCAGAACTGGTAATGCTTGGCATCTGTCTGCCAGGTGATTTCGATCTCTCGGCCTCCGGGCATGCGGGTCCGGTATGTCGGCTGAGCGAGCCCCACGAGGATTCTGCCGGGAAACCGCCGCAGCTCGGGATCGTTCAGCACAAACCGCCCCGTCACCGTGCTTCTTTGCTCCGGCGGTGCATACGTATTCGCGTCAACCCATGCGTAGGGCCACTTTTGCGCTTCTTCTTCAGCCTTGGCGCGGGCATCCCGCCACATGGATAGCGGATCGGATCCCTCATTGACGTACAGCATAAACGGGCCGATGACCTTAGCCCAGGCTTCGCCGTCGGCAACGGTCACGTTCGCTCCGCCATAGTGGCTCGACCGCCAGTAGTTGAGAACAACCGGCGCCTGGACTTCCGTCGTATCTCGATGGACGAGGAATTCAGGCTTGGTCGGACCGCCGCTCAAGTACTCGACCGTCGGATTAATAAAGTAGAACCCAACGTCGCGCGTTGTCGAAGAAAACCCGAATGCCCGATTCTCCCACTGAATTGCCGTGTAAACATACTTGTCTTCGTCCGGAAGCGTCTTGGGGTAATACTTGTTTCGGGCCTCGTCGGCGCTGAGCCAGTCGAAAAAGTCCGCGAGCTTTACTGCAAACCGGGC
>JARRLM010000331.1:0-5139 GCA_037386985.1 Acidobacteriota bacterium
CCCTTACACCCTCCCAAAAGGAGATTCTGGACTGGATTTTCTATACAGGCCTGAGCTGCAATGAACTTGCAGCAAACAGGGGAAAGCCTCTGGGGGCCGGTAAAACGTACGCCCGGCTCGGGATGAGCAAACTTTATTATCTGTTTCGCCCTCTTTATGAGCGCGGGACGGGATCAGAGGACGTTAAAGGGAGATAAAACATTGAGTCAGGAAAGGCCGATTGAAGAAATACGGGAACTAGCCGCTCTCTTCTCCCTTGGAGCTTTAACCCAGCATGAAGCGCGCAGTTTCGAGGCACACATCCTGGAGGGATGCCCGGTTTGTGAAAGGGAATACAATAAATTCAAGCACATCACGGCCGAAATTGGATTCATCGTAAATGAGACGGCTGCACCGGACCACATTCGAGAGAGGATTCTCGCGCGCATCGAAAGCGCGGCCCCGGAGGAAGTCCCTGAACAGACACCCGAATCAGAACCGGAAAAGGAAGAAGCCGCTCCTGAAACGCCCCCTGCGCCGGCGCCCCGGCCTGTTCTGACTCAACTGCCCGGCAAACGGTTGAATCTTTCCCCCTGGATCCTGGCAGGCGTACTGGCCGTGGCCGCGGCTCTGACCTTTTATGCCTATCATACGGAGCAGGTCGCTAATGACCGGTTGGAATTGGAACTGGATACAATCCGGTCCGAAAAACAGAATCTTGAAATATCGCTTGAGGAGCAAAGAGGCAGGCAGGGAGACCTGGAACAGATCATTTCCGCCGTCTCCAAACCGGAAACCCGTATCCTGCATCTGGCGGGATACGACCCGATCCCCGCGGCATCGGGTGCTATTCTTTGGGATGTGCAGGAGAATAAATGCCTGGTTTTCGGTTTTATGCCGCCGGTTCCATCCGGGAAAGTCTATCAACTCTGGTACTTTACCTCTTCGGCAAGAATCCCGTCAGGTATGTTCAGACCTGATCCGGACGGCCGGGTTTACCGCTGGTTCCCGATCCCCGAATCGATAGCGAGCATGTCGATGATCATCACTCTTGAACCGGAGGGCGGTTCCAAGAGCCCCAGCGGGCCGTATTATGCGATCGGGCGGAAAGACTAAGGCCGAGAACGGGGCCGCATTTTTTGCAAGCTTCAATCTTTTAGGAAATGCGGCTTAATCCTTTCAATACGGTTCAAATCCATATATTCTCTTCCAGTTACGCTCGAAGCCGCATGAGAGACTCGGGTTCAAGGAAGGAGACAGTAAATGCCCGTTTATGACCCGCACGCTATCGAACCTAAATGGCAGGAATTCTGGGAACGGAACAAAACCTTCTGCGCGAGCGAAGATGGCTCCAGGCCGAAACTCTATGTTCTGGACATGTTCCCCTACCCTTCAGGCGAGGGTCTCCATGTAGGGCATCCCGAGGGGTACAGCGCCACCGACATGTACAGCCGGTTCAAGCGCATGAATGGTTTCAACGTACTGCATCCAATGGGATACGATGCTTTCGGATTGCCGGCGGAACAGTACGCCATCAAAACAGGAACGCATCCTCGCGTAACTACCGAAAAAAATATAGCCACCATTCGACGGCAGATTAAACGAATGGGCTTCCGCTACGACTGGGAAAGAGAATTCGCTACAACGGATCCGGCCCGGATGGGAGGAAGAGAACGGGAAAAGGCCGGGCCATCTCAGAACTGCCGATACCTCCGGCCGTTCGGGCCGAAGGCGAGAAGGCCGTGGGTCTATACAGAGATTCCTTCCGACTCGCCTACCAGGCCGAATCCCCGGTGAACTGGTGTGAGGCTCTGGGTACGGTGCTTGCGGATGAGGAGGTCATTAACGGACGTTCGGAGCGGGGGGATCACCCGGTACATCGGATTCCGCTGCGTCAGTGGATGCTCCGGATCACAGCCTATGCGGATCGCCTGGTTGAGGATCTGGAAAAGCTCGAGTGGCCGGACGCCATAAAGGAAATGCAGAAGAACTGGGTGGGACGGAGCCAGGGCGCGGAGGTAGACTTCCCCATTGAAACATCCGGCTTCGAATACGATGCATGGACCGCCGGGCGAAAAAATGCCGGATTCCCCGAAGAACCCGAACACGATGTAATCCGGGTTTACACAACACGACCCGATACGCTGTTTGGCGCGACCTATATGGTTCTGGCCCCGGAACACCCCCTGGTGGAAAAACTGACGACGGATGAGCAGCGCAGTGAGGTGAATAAATATATAGAGTACGCCTCCACACTGAGCGAAGAGGACCGGATTGCCGGCCACAGCGAAAAGAACGGTGTCTTTACCGGAGGATACGCGGTAAATCCCGTAAACGGTGAAAACATACCCGTCTGGATCGCCGATTACGTCCTGATCAGTTATGGAACCGGAGCCATTATGGCCGTTCCCGGCCATGACCAGAGGGATTTTGAGTTCGCCAAAACCTTCGGGCTGCCCATACGTGCGGTCGTCATGCCGACGGAAGAATGGCTGGACCGGTTGCGTCCCAGCGGGAGAAATCAGGCCCCGTTGAGCCGCGACACATATGCCCGCGATATCGGTCTTTTGTCCGAAGCTTTCACGGAGAACGGCGAAGGCATGCAGTCGGCAAATGAGGGAGTTTCCCTGGACGGACTGCCCACTGATCAGGCAAAAGAGAAGATTACCGGATGGCTCGTTCACTCGGGAATCGGGCATCCGGCGGTCAAATACAAATTGCGGGACTGGCTTTTCAGCCGCCAGCGCTACTGGGGAGAGCCGATCCCGATCCTTCACGCATTGGATTCCGAAGGTAAACCGACCGGCATAATTCAGGCTGTTCGGGAAGATGAGCTTCCGGTGTTATTGCCGGAAATGGACGATTTCAAACCGACCGGCAACCCTGCGGGACCTCTGGGAAAAGCCGCCGAATGGATCCGTATCCGACGGGACGGCCAGTCGTTCGCCAGGGAGACCAATACCATGCCCCAGTGGGCGGGTTCCTGTTGGTACTACCTCCGCTTCTGTGATCCGAAGAACCGGTATCAGGCATTCGATCCCGGGAAGGAAAAATACTGGATGCCCGTAGATCTCTATGTCGGAGGGGCGGAACACGCCGTCCTGCATCTGCTCTATTCCCGCTTCTGGCATAAAGTGCTTTTCGACCGCGGTCATGTCTCCACCATCGAACCGTTTCTGAAACTGGTCAACCAGGGAATGATCCTTTCCACAACATACCGAACGTCCGATAGCCGGGTTGTTCCCTACTCTCTGATCGAGTTCAGGGAGGGCGGGGCATTCTACGAGAAAACCGGGGAAGAACTTGACGGAGTGACCGAAAAGATGTCGAAGGCCAGGGGGAACGTTATATCCGTGGACGTTCCTATCCAAAAGTACGGAGCGGATACCACCCGTTTGTATGAAATGTTTATGGGCCCGCTGGAATCCACGAAGCCCTGGAGCATGCAGGGAGTCGCAGGCATCAGCCGATTCCTGAATCGTGCGTGGCGAATGATTGTGGATGAGTCCTCTGAGGGTTTGGAACTCCATTCCTCGGTCGTTAAAGAGGGCGCAGCTGCAGACCTGCAACAGCTGCGCGTACTGCACAAGACAATCGACAGCGTGACCAGGGATATGGAAAGCCTGAGTTTCAATACCGCCATCAGCCGTTTGATGGAATTCGTCAATTACTTTACCGGACAGGCTGTCCGGCCGCGCTCCTGCATGGAGAGTTTTGTGTTAATGCTCTCTCCCATGGCGCCCCATATCTGCGAAGAGTTGTGGCAGGTCCTGGGGCATTCGGAATCGATAGCCCACGCCTCCTGGCCGGTCCTTGATCCCCGATATATCCTGGAAAGTTCCGTTGAAATTCCCGTTCAGATTAACGGCAAGGTCCGCGGACGGATAACGATCGCTGCAGACGCGGACCAAAATGAGCTGGAACAGGCCGCCCTTTCGGATCCCAATGTCAAAAAACACCTTGAAGGCCATTCCGTAAGGAAGATAATCGTGATTCCGAAGAAGATGATTAATATCGTCGCAGTTCCTAAATAGGTAGGGGCGAACCTTGTGTTCGCCCGTGTTTGCAGTTTGAAGTTTGAAGTTCGAAGTTCTGATTTACGGCTTCTGACTCCTGGCTCCTGACTTCTTGCTCCTGGCTTCTAAGTTCTGAGTTCTAAGTTCTGAGTTTGCAGTTAACAATTTGAAGTTTGAAGCTCTGGCTCCTGGCTCCTGACTTCTTGCTCCTGGCTCCTGAGTTAAAAGTTAATGGATGATAGTTCGCTTTTTTGGGTTTGAAGTTTGGAGTTAAGCATCACCTTCCCGGCGAGGGTTCACGCCGTAGAAGACCTCCACAGTAACCGGGACTCTTTCACGAACCATACGGGCGATACGATCCAACTCATCATTAGTGAGACCGGATACATACGGCTCTAAAGGAGTGCGGGCGACTGTATATAGCTGCAAAGTTTTCAACTGCCCTCCGGATTCAAGCATACGGTTCAGGTTATTGCCGTACGCTTCAATTTCGCTCTCCGCAGGGACAGCGCCGCGCCGCTTCAGCCAAAGAGTTTGAATAACCAGCGGTCGTATGCGCGCCGCATTCAGGATATTGTAGAGAATTTTTTCGAGTGGAACATCGGGCCTGTTTATGCCTTGAAAATATTCTTCCGTACCCGCATCAAGTCTGGCCCAGATCTCCCCGTTGTTTTTATCCATCACTTCCAGGGCTGCGCCAACCTCCGGCCTATCCAGACGTGAGGCGTTGGTGATAAGAACGATTTTTGTATCCGCCAGTTCGAAACGTTTTCGAGCCCGGACGGCTATTCGGACCGCCGCATCGAAAACCGGGGAGGCTGTCGGTTCACCGTCTCCGGAAAAGGCTATGTCACGAACTCCCCGTCCCGGCGGAGGCAGAAGATTGAAAGGAGCCGCTTCATAAAGACATCCACTTCTTTCATCCTGGAGAATTGCATCCAGCTCCATCTGAAGTCGATGGGTGTCTACTTCCCCGTAATCGGGCCGCTTTTCACGATTCACCTGGCAGTAAATACATCTGAAGTTGCACTCTTTCCCGGGACTCAGATTAAGTCCAATGGAAATTCCACGGCTCCTTCTGGACACAACCGCATAGGTATACCTGTGGCTCTTCCATCGCCTTTCATGCTTCCGGTAAGCTTCG
>JARRLM010000332.1:0-3661 GCA_037386985.1 Acidobacteriota bacterium
CGTTCGCACGTTCATACGTTCGCACGTTTATACGTTCGCACGTTCCCACGTTCCCACGTGCGATGTCGAATGCCGGAGTTTCCGCTATAACAGCATTTCGACTCCGATCCGTCAGGTTATAGCTACCACCAGATCGCGTTCGCACGTTCATACGTTCGCACGTTTATACGTTCGCACGTTCATACGTTCATATGTACAACGTCTTTGTTGACACAACATGCCTTTCGTTTTAAAAGGGGATATCGCACTTACGCGAACTATGTTTTTGAAAGGATTCGTAATGGACTATCGCCCTTGGACCTGGAGACTTCCGGAAGACTATAAAGAGACGCAACCTGACATCTCAAGGCAGGATGCGCATGAGAGAGTCAGCGGGAAAGCGGTCTACACAAGGGATGTCGCGTTTCCCGGCATGTTGTATGCAAAGATCCTCATGTCTCCCTATGCGCATGCGAAGATAGTCCGTATCGATACCGGCAAAGCCGAAGCGCTGACGGGAGTGCGGGATGTACTTAAGTTCTCCGATCCGGATGTATCCAATGACAGCGCGACCGGGCCGTGGTATGAGATCTCTGGCTACTACGATATTCTTACCCTTCCCGGAACGAGTGATTTCTACCGGCACCCCATGGGCGTAGCCGTTGTCGCCGACAGCGAAGAGATCTGTGATCGTGCCCTCCGCCTGGTAGAGATCGAATGGGAGGAGCGGCCGTTCGTCCTGGATATGGAAGAGTCGGTGAAGCCGGGTGCCGCAAAGATCATGCCGGAAGTGATCCGCACGAAGGATACGGCCAGGGAACCGAATACTATCATTGTGGAAGAGGAAGAAATCGGGGATGTCGAGAAGGGCTTTGCCGAAGCCGACAAAATTATCGAGTACAAAATAACGAGAGAAATGAACTCCCCCGCCGGGGTGGAACCGGCCGTCTGTATCGCGCAGTGGCGGGGCGAGTTTCTCGATATATGGGCGCATCATCAGGATATACCGCAGTGGTTTTTGATCCATCCGTCCGAATCGAGGGAGGAACCGGTTCCTCCACTGGCCCAATGGTCCAAGATCACCCTCACCATGCCCTATCAGGGCTCGATGTTCGGTGGATTTTGCTGGCTTGCCTACTCCGCCTGTTTCACGCGTCTTGCCGTAATACTGGCGCGCCGCGCCGACGGAAAGCCCGTGAAGCTTCTCTACGACGAAAGCAACCATTACTGCCTCGGAGATGATGGGGGAACGTTCACATGCAAAGTGGGCGCCAAAAAGGACGGCACGATCACGGCCTGCCACTGGCACATAGTGGGTCCGAGAAATGCCCTGGTGGAAAAAACCTATGAAGGGACGAAAATCCCCAATATCCTCGGCACTCATGAATGGGGCCTGGTCAATAAAGGGCATCAAATGTGTTTCCGGCACGGCGCCCATGCCTGCGTTCCACATAATGTCATGTTTGATCGCGTCGCCGCGGAATTCGGCCTGGATCCGATAGAAGTTTCGCTTCTGAACGACGGATGCCGCGGGCACGACTGGGAATGGGTCACTCGTTATCAAAAGGAAAATAGCTTTCCTCAAAGATGGAGTCTCAGGGAAATTGTAGACAAGGGGAAGGCTGCCATCGATTGGGACCGGAAATGGCACCAGCCCGGGACACGAAAGCTCCCCGGCGGGAAGATGCACGGCATGGGATTTATGCAGGTGAATGAGTGGACGTGGCAAGCCCCGGCTCCATCAAATTCTTTTGCCTGTC
The DNA here is from genome assembly GCA_037386985.1 of Acidobacteriota bacterium. GTDB lineage: Bacteria > Acidobacteriota > UBA6911 > UBA6911 > UBA6911 > UBA6911. Next base: position 1,740 of record JARRLM010000332.1, read on the forward strand.
TGATGCTTCGCAACGGGATTGTTGCCATTGTCGGTGTGCGCTGCGACCTTGGGGTGGATACCGAATCAGGCGCCCGCCATGTTGTGGCGACCGAACTTGGATTGAAATACAAAGATACGGTCATGCAGGAGCAGCGCTCGGACAACAGCAGCTTTTTCATGTGGCAGCCTGGTGGTTCGTTCTCAACCGCCTTCATCAATACGCAACTGGTACTTGCCGCCAGGCAATTAAAAAGGAAGATTCTCGAGTATGCTGTGAAACCGACCCCGGCCTATAACTCCAGCCACTTTTTTAAAACGGAAGGGCCTCCTGCTTTTCCGGACAAAAAACCGGATGATCTGGACATAAAGGATAGTTTTGTTTTCGAAAAGGGAAATCCTGAAAACCGGAAATCCGTCCGTGAAGTGGCGGATATTTTCTGGGATGTGGATCCCGCCATCTCCCATCCGGTTGTCGGTACGGTCTCCGACTTAACCATGGACGGTCATCCCGATCCGAATCAATACGTAATGGGTCGCCAGGCGCATTTCCTAGAGGTTGAAGTGGATACGGAAACCGGCGTGGTTGACGTCAAGAATATTGTCTGCGTCAACGATGTAGGTCATCTTTTCAACCCGCGGGGTGCGGCCGCTCAGCAGTACGGAGGCGTCGTCATGGGACTGGGCCGAAGCGGGACGGAAGAGCACATCTGGTGTCCGTCGACCGGAGTCGCGCTGAATTTAGACATGATCAACTATCATATCGGGACCATGAACGACTATCCTCCATCGACCTGCCTGATCAATGAAAGCCACCTCGGCTATGCCGCTTTCGGCGCTTTCGGGGTGGGCGAAAATGTCGGCGCCGCCATGTCGGGGATTACGGCTTCCGCAATTTACAATGCTACCGGCAAATGGGTTCTCGATTACCCCACCACGCCGGACCGTGTTCTCAGAGCCCTCGGGAAGATATAAAACATCGTTTAAAAGTGTAAACGTATGAATGTATGAATGTTGTTCCCTTCACACATTCCCACAAGGAATTATGTGAAATACGCCCTCTGGCTCGCATTATTTTCTGATGCTACTATGGTTTTATGGATGACAGGGCAAAGCTTGTACGACGGGGGGTTTTTCTATCTACATTCACAGTTACCTGGAATATTGTTGAAGGTGTTATAGCCGTTGTTTCCGGGGTTGCAGCGGGTTCGATAGCGCTTTTGGGATTCGGCATCGATTCTTTTATCGAGTCGACAAGCGGCTTTGTCGTAGGCTGGCGTTTTTCCTATGAAATGACCGGCCGAGCCCAAGAAGAGACCGAAAAAGCGGAATTATGGGCTGCGCGCATCACGGGATCCCTTCTTTTGCTGCTGGCGCTCTATCTCGTTGTGGACTCCTGTCGACGACTTTTCGGATTGGGACGGGAACCGGATCCCAGCCGTATAGGCATTGCGCTGACAATTATTTCACTCATCATTATGCCGATTTTGGCAAAAGCCAAGCTGAAGCTGGCCGGGCAGCTTGGAAGCAAAGCTTTGCGTGCCGATGCCTACGAAACCGTTGCCTGCGCCTGGCTTTCTGTCACCACTCTTGCCGGTTTAATTTTGAACGCGGCTCTTGGTTGGTGGTGGGCCGATCCGGTTGCCGCCCTCGTCCTTGTTCCCCTTATTGTGCGTGAGGGTCTTGAAGGCCTCCGCGGCGATGATGACGACTAAAGTAATGACGCAGTATTTTTTGACCTTCGACGTTCGACGTTCGGCCTTTGACGCTTCTGAACCTGCAACCTGCAACCTGCAACCTGGAACAGAACCTGGAACTTGTGAACTTGGAACCTGCGAACGCTTTATAAATCCGATCTCCAACCTCAAATCAGATAGCAGTTCAGACCTTCAACGTTCGACCTTCAACGTTCGATCTTGGACTTTTGACTTTTTTTGAGTATTT
>JARRLM010000333.1:0-3661 GCA_037386985.1 Acidobacteriota bacterium
TGATAGACTGAAGGATGTCTGGCTGGAATTTGAAAACAGCGATTTGCAATAAGCTCCGGACGGTTCTGTTTTGTTTTCTTCAGAGCCTGTTGTTTCCGCCATTTTTCAATTTTTTCGTGATTCCCGGATAGAAGTTCCTCCGGAACCGTATGTCCCCGATATTCGGCCGGTCGTGTGTATTGGGGGTAGTCCAATAACCCTGTCGTGAAGCTTTCATTAACGGTAGATTCCCATCTGCCTAAAGCTCCGGGCAGCAACCGGACAACTGAATCAAGGACAACCATTGCCGGAATTTCTCCTCCAGTCAGGATGAAGTCTCCAATGGAGATCTCCCTGTCTACAAGGCAATCTATTACTCTCTGGTCTATTCCTTCGTATCGGCCACAAACCAGAATTAGATGCGGAATTGTAGAAAATTCTGCTGCAAAATTCTGGGACCAGGTTTTCCCCTGAGGGGTTAAAAGTACAACCTGGCTTTCCGAATTATTCTCTTTGTTACGGCAAAACTCTATTGCCTCAAATAGCGGAGCAGGCATAAATACCATCCCTTCTCCACCGCCATAGGGTCGATCGTCTACAGACCGGTGTCGATCCTTGGTAAAATCTCGCAAGTTGATAATCCTTATATCCACCAATCCGGACTGCCTGGCGCGATTCAATATGCCGTAGTCCAATACTCCGGTGAACAATTCAGGAAAAACTGTAATAATATCAAAAATCATGAATCCAGGTCCATTAATCCTTCCGGCGGATCTACGGTTATCTGTTTTTTCTTTATAGATATCTGGGTGCAGATGTTTTCCACTGCGGGGATTAGAAATTCTTTATTGAAACCCTTTACAACCAGTTGATTATTGCCGGAAATCCGAAATATTCCAACCACCACCCCTAAATATTTTCCATGATTGTCTCGAACGGAACAGCCGATCAGGTCATGGTCGAAATAGGTGCCTTCAGGAAGCTGAACTGCTTGTTCCTCGATGATTTGCACCAGGCACCCAATAAGTTTTTCAGCGGCACTGATTGTATCAAAGCCTGCGAATTTTATTATTCTGCGTCCCTTATGCTCCCAGGTGAAGTCGATCGGCACTTTTTGCAAATCGCTGTTTTCAAATTCCAGCCAGACATCCTTCAGTCTATCAAATCGGTCAGGGAAATCCGTGAACGAGTCGACCAGAACTTCACCTTTGTTTCCTCTGGTTCGTACGATCCGGGCAATTGTGACAAATGAAGGAGGTTCTACCGGCTCCACTATTCTAAAATTTCCAAGACGAACCGCTTTTTGAGCTTCATGCCCGCCGCTCCGAGAAGTGTTCGGATGCACCGGGCGGTTCGTCCTTGTTTGCCGATAACCTTGCCGAGGTCGCTGGGAGCCACTCGAAGTTCCAATACAGTGGTTTGTTCTCCCTCAACTTCGGTTACCGTAACCTGCTCGGGGTTGTCTACCAGCGCCTTCGCTATCATTTCTACCAGCTCTTTCATACCCGCTTCTCCTTCAAGACCATTCAATCATGTGCTGGGGAGCTTTCCGGAAGACAGCAACGAAGACGGGAAAGTTGGTGTTAACCAGCTGCGGCGGTTGTGGGAGGGACGGCTTTTTTCAAAAGAGAATTGACCGTCTCCGAAGGTTGTGCACCACATGCAAGCCAATGACGGATTCTGTCCATTTTCAGATCAACTAACGGAGGATTCGCTGTCGGGCTGTAATGTCCAACAATTTCCACGAAACTCCCATCTCGATTCTGTCTTCGCTCCATTACCACGACTCGATAAAAAGGCTTCTTTTTGGCGCCCATGCGCGTTAAACGTATTCTCAGCAAAACTCCTCCTAGTAGTTGCGGATCTTAACCTTCAAAACCATCCCTCTGCTCGCCCAAACGGCTGACTTCTATCCGTCTATGCAGCCACAGTGAGAATTACAAGTTAACCCTATTTAATTCTGGCATATAACAGTATCTGTTTCAACACCCAGCAGAGGAACCTTTTTCGGTAGTTCGACCGATCACGTCCGGCTCGGAGCGTACTGTCGGGTAGTTCCGCATTCCCGTCACCATGTACCCCTGGATTGCAAAACATTATAAAAAATGCATTTATACCTGGATGTTCGCTTAATATATTTTATTAAAACAGTTTACGGCCACCATCCAGAGACACGGTCCTGCAGGATTAAGAATATAAAATTAAGGCAAAACAATCCGGATTTTTCTTCCTGCTTCAGGTTTCTCTTTTTTGTCCGTTACGGCATCGGGAATTTCATTCCTCTAAACAAGCGCGGTATATTGCCCCTGCTCAGACTCTTCATTAGTTTTCGAGTTTCAACGTACTGTTTCAAAAGCCGGTTTATTTCCTGAACCGGCCGTCCGCTGCCGCGCGCAATCCGTTTCCTCCTGCTCCCATTCAGTATTTGGTGATGGCTCCTTTCCCTGGGAGTCATGGAACTGATAATGGCTTCGATATGAATCAGTTCTTTTTCATCGACATTTACCTGATTAAGACCGCGCAGCGGCCCCATATTCGGCAGCATCCCCAGGATTTGATCCAGAGGGCCCATATTCCGGATCTGCTTCAGTTGATTCCGAAAATCATCGAGTGTGAACTCGTCCTTCCGGATTTTTTCTGCAAGCTCTGCAGCCTGTTCCTCATTGACGGTTTCTTCAGCTTTTTCAATAAGAGAAAGAACGTCTCCCATCCCCAGGATCCGGCCTGCAAGGCGGTCGGGAAAAAACGGTTCCAGGGCATCGACCTTCTCTCCGGTTCCGATGAATTTGATCGGCTGCCCTGTTACTGTTTTTATTGAAAGGGCCGCTCCACCACGAGCATCGCCGTCCATTTTCGTAAGGATGACACCGGTAAGATTCAGACGCTCATGAAATTCCCTGGCACTTCTGACGGCATCCTGACCGGTCATGGCGTCCGCAACGAGGAAGGTCTCAACGGGGGATGTCGCTTCACGGATACGATCGATTTCCGACATCATTGCCTCGTCTATATGGAGACGTCCGGCAGTATCGATCAGTACGACGTCATAACCGCCGTTTTGTGCAAAACGCAGTCCCTTTTTTGCTCTTGAAACGGGATCCTGATCTCCGACTGCATCGAAATAGCCGAGCTGATTGTTTTCGCACAGCACTCGCAATTGCTCCACGGCGGCAGGGCGATGAACATCGACCGATAGCAGAAGCGGCGTATGGTTGCTTTTTGTCAACCACAGCGCCAGTTTTGCGCTGGTAGTAGTTTTACCGGAACCCTGGAGTCCAGCCATCAGGAAAACGCTGGGCGGATGTTTTGAGAATTGAACCTCGGTTTGATTTCCGCCCAACAATTCAATCAGTTCATCCCTCACTACCCTGATCACGTACTGCCCAGGAGTAAGGGACTGCATGACTTCCTGGCCAAGAGCCTGTTTTTTTATACGCTCAACAAATTCCTTTGCAATTTTGAAGTGAACATCGGCATCCAGTAAGGCATTACGTATTTCCCGAGCTGTTTCGTCAATGTGGCGCTCGGATACTCTTCCTTGACCCGATAAATTCTTAAGTATTTTCTGAAGCTTTTTGGATAGACTATCAAGCATTTGTGTACCCTTCTTTTCCGAGACATAATAATACCCGGATTTTTTGGAGAATGCGGGTTAATTCCCGAATAAGGTTGATTTTATCTG
>JARRLM010000334.1:0-5381 GCA_037386985.1 Acidobacteriota bacterium
GCCGCTTGAGCTGGGAATCGTCAGTGACGAAAAGGTTTTTATGGAGGCGCTCGCAAACGGCCTCCCCCTCAAAAAGAGGGACTCCTGGGTGCGCGAGATCGCCGCCGCGAAAAACAAATGGGAAAATACCCAGCTCGAGCTTTACGATCAATTCCTCAAATACAGCCGGGACGCCAATGCTCTCCATCCTTTTGTTCTATGCAAGGAAGTGCATGATTTCCTATACAAAGGTGAGATAGATCCGAAACAGACAGTCACAGGGTGGGGAGGCCACATGATCGGGTACGGCAGCATGCGATGGTTGCGAGCCAATCGTCCGGGACAGGAAGTCACTGTCGTCTACCAGTTCGGTGCCATGGGGCCGGACCTGGCGATGATGATGGGACCCGCCGTTGCAGTCCAGAGAGGGATCGGCCCCCACGCTGCCTATCAGGGAGCGCCGGTTGTCGTTGTGACAGGAGACGCCGGCATGGCCTACAGTCTTCTCGAACTCGATACTTTCGTCAAATACAAACTCCCTGTCATCTGCATCGTCTACAATAATGATTGCTGGGGAACGTACACGATGGCGACATCGACACCGCGTGCGATGCACATGTATCTGTTCCAGGAAGACCTAAGATACGACAAAATAGCAGAGAACCTGGGAACCCGCGGCGAATACGTGCGAACTCCGGAGGAGCTGCGAGCAGCCCTGAAACGCAGCTACGAGGCAGCAGCCAAACAGGGTTATTCAACCCTGATCAACTGCCGGGGACTTGGAGATTTCAATCTATCCAGCCTTTATCCTCCAGGACTGGATTTCTCGCCGGAGCCAGGCGTGGGCGCAATAAAACACTGATAATAAAAACGAAATCAGATTTAATTGCTGAGAGACGCTGCCAGGTTTTGATGAGTGTCCAGGTTTCCACCGTGTTCGCCATTCTATAAACAATGGGTGTCCAGATTTTCCCAGGTTTCCAGGTTTTTTTATCCCATTTCCCTTCTTTTTGGATACGGTGAATTCCTTGCAGGCTCAGCTCTATTGTTGCCCTTTTCGTCCAAAGAAGAGTATCTTTACTGAATGCTAGGGTATTCGAGACCTTTGTGGAGCGCCATGATTCTGGTTTTTATTTTCAATATCCCCTTCGGCTATTGGAGAGCACGGGTTCGAAGGTTTTCCGTTCAATGGCTTTTGGCCATTCACATACCTGTTCCCTTTGTCATTGCCTGCCGAATTTTTCTGGGTTTGGGATGGCAGTTTACCACCTTCCCCATACTGATCGGAGCTTTTTTTGCCGGACAGTTTGCCGGGGGAAGGCTGCAACGCCTTACCGACAACTTCAAATAAATACGGATTTAGCTTTGAAGCTTAAAAGAAGATTTCAATAATCTGCTACTCACGCTTATCACAATTATTCGTAGCGGAGTGCTTCGACCGGATCCAGGCGTGCGGCTTTTGCTGCAGGATAGATGCCGAATATAAGACCCACGGAAACCGACACCACAAATGCCAGAATGATGGAATTCAGCGTTACGATTGTCGACCAACCGGCCATCATGGCCACAAGGCGTGAGATGCCGAACCCGCATCCAACCCCAAGCAGACCCCCGACAAAAGAAATGAATGTAGCTTCCACAAGGAACTGTCGCAGAATATCTTTCTGGCATGCCCCTACAGCGCGGCGAACGCCGATTTCGTGGGTTCGTTCAAGGATGCTGGCCAGCATGATGTTCATGATGCCTATGCCACCTACGAGGAGTGAGATTGAAGCGATCGCGACCATGACCATTTCGAAGATCCGCTGGGTTCGCTTCTGTTCGGCAAGCAGTTCGGCCGGAATAATCATTTGGAAATCGTTCGCATTCCGGTGGGTGACATTCAGAAGACTGCGAACAACATCCGCGGCTACACTGGGATTCACAGAGCTTTTTAACTGCATGAAAATCCCGTCTATCTCATCCATGTAAGTACTGCTGGATCCTTCAAGCCGGAAAAGCATGCTGTCGATAGGGGTGTAAATGAGGTTATTCAGATCTTCCGATTTCAGCCCTGCCACCTCTGTCGGCGCCGCAAGCTGGGGAGCCAGTATCCCGATAACGCGAAACCACTGTCCGTTGATTTTAAGGTATTCTCCTACGGCTTCCTGCTGCGGGAAAAGATTGGCTTTGGCTCCCTCCCCCAGAACACAGACGGACGTCATATGGTCGTTGTCTTCTGAATAGAAATAACGTCCCGATACTATCTTCAACCTAGCAATATCCAGGTATTCCGTGCCGAAGCCGTAAATGACGGGCATGTCACGCCTCGGTTTTGGCAGCATACTGCTCGGCGTAAGACGTTTCCGAGCTGTTGAAAACGACAGGTCTCCGATGTTTGCCCGGATCATTCGCAGGTCCTTGAATGACAAACCGGGGGAGAGACTGCGAAATTCCAGCAATTCCTGGGTGCTGTTAATAGTTTTAGCTTCAACTATCAGGTTATGTACGCCCATCTGTTCTATAAAAGCCAGAACCTGCTGTTGTGCCCCTGCTCCGATCGATAACATAGATACAACGGCTGCAACGCCGAAAATCATGCCCAGCATGGTCAGCAGTGAACGAAGCTTGCGGGATCCGAGATTCTGCAGAGCCAGAATCAGATCGGGCAGCCATTGTTTTCCCCGCCTCTCGGCTCCTGAATCATCCCTTCCCCGTTTGACTTTCATGGATTCACCCCTGAACGAAAAGAGGACAGTGGATTGGTCCCTGCGGTGTCGGGGATTTTGTCCATATCCGGATTTACCAGGGCGACCTCTGTTCCTTCGTCAATCCCTTCCAGGACCGCCTGGCTTTCAGAAAAATATTTGATCTGTATATCCTGTGCCCGCCAGCCTTCGGCATCTTTTATGTATACGACAGGTCTTCCTTCCTCCTGAAATATCGCCTGGCGTGGAAGCGTCAAGGCGTTCTCCTCATTCTTTCCGTGGATGATGATTCGGGCCGTTATGCCCAGTTTTAACGGCTCTCCACCCGGATCGAATTCAAAAGTAATGTCAAAGCTTCTTGAGGAAAGAGCTGCAAGAAATGCAATACTGCTACTGGAGCTTGAAGTGGAAACAGTGGAAGCCAGTGATCGTATCCTGCCGGTAAAAGGTTTCGTCGGTCTCGAGTTCAGCCATATGTCGACGGGCTGGCCTTGAGCGAGATTGCCGCGGTCTGTCTCGAGGACAGTGGAATGAACTTCCATCTGTCCCATATCCCGAATCTGAGCTATCAGGCGTCCGGGGGAAACCTGGTCTCCCTCTTTGAATTCCGGGATGCTTGAAGTGTCGATAATGCCGCTGCTGTATATCAGGGCGTCCTGGTTCTGCCCCAGTACGACGATTCCGTCGATCGGCGCCTGGATTGTCATGTTGTCGATATTCTGCTGCGCCATCTTCATTTCCAGCATTGCTTTGTTGTAACCCGCTTTCTGTGCTGCAAGATTCGCCGAATCGGACTCTGCGTTCGACCGGATATCGCGCTGCAACTGTTCCAGCCTGCGTTCGGCTTCTTTAAGGGCGATCTCATTTTTTCGCGCATCTATCCTGCTTAGCAGCTCGTTTTCCTTGATTGTCAGTTCGGCTCGGCGGATGTTCGATTCCGCATTCAGCAGGCTCACCTTCTCCTGCGCGACGCGGACGGCCTGATCGGTCCGGCGGGGCCATAATTGTTGAGGAGCGTAAGGGATGAAGCTCTCCAACCGTGTGAATCCGGACATCGACGGGTTTGCGTACGACGTGGGTTGTCGGTATTGCTGCTTCAGTCCTGTTCATGGGGAGGAAATCCCGGATGGTCGAACAGGATACACCCGCCGTCAATGCAAGGAATAACAGGGAATATTTGACTGTGTTCATCGGCGCCTTTTATTCATTGAAACAGCAATCATTCCATAACCGCTGTCGGGTCTTTTAATGTCACACGCTCTCCGGGATCAAGCCCTTCGGCCACACGCACCTGCTTTTTCCCCCGATGCGTCAATTGCAGCGTCCGTTGTAAATACCCGTTGGGTGAGACGACATAGGCCACCATTCGACCGGCCTTTTCAAAAACCGCCTCCACCGGGATGATAATCGAGTCGGGGATTTGCTCCACTTCCACCTGGATGGCGGCCAACATTCCTGTTTTCAGCCTTGGATCGGGCTGGATGAGATCTACGTTCAACGTAAAACTTTTACGAGAGGGATAGGTAGTACGGTCGACTTTGGTGATCGGGCTGATGTCGCGTACGGTGCCTTTATGAACTACGTCAGGGACAGCCTCAACCCGCAACAGGACGGGCTGACCCAGCTTGACCCTGCCGCGTTCGGCTTCGAAGACGGAAGCTGTCGCCTGAAGCGTGGTAAGGTCCGGGATCTCGGCAATGGATGCGCCGGACCAAAGGCGATCGCCTTCTTTGAATATCGGCGAACTTCCACCGATAAGGGTCGTACGGGCACGGGAATTGGTAAGCAGGGAGATGGTGCCGTCGATAGGAGACCGGAGGGTAAGGTTCGCCAGGTTGCGCTCCGCTTTCTCCAGATCAGCCAGTGCCTTATCGCGTTTCCGGACAACTCCGGCAAGGTCTGCTTCAGCCCCGATACGGCTGGATTTGAACTTGGTTTCCAGCTCCTCTATTTTCTGTTCGGCCTTGGCGACAGCCAGGACATTTTTTTCATGTTCGAGAGCTGAAATGACATCCCGGGTGCCCAACTCCGCTCGATTTCGGATTCAGCCTGCATTAAGGCAGTGCGATACTGGTCGATGGAACGTTGCAGGCTGGAAGAATCAAATTCTACGACAATATCCCCTTTCTTTACCTGTGCGCCGTTCCCTACCAGCTTGAGGATCTGCAGTTCTCCGGCGTCGTATGGAGCCTTAATGATCGTTGAGGATTGAACCGTAATTTCACCGCGAAGCTCGACATAATCGATATAGTCTCCGAGCACAACCTCGGTTGTTGCCGACAGCGGAACTTCCGCGACGGACCATGGATTCCATACGTAGATTCCCAATCCTATTGCCGCGAGTATTCCTGCAACGACCCACAAGCGGCGCTTCCGGGATGTTTTTTGCGGTTTTCTCTGTTTCATAGCCGGTTATCCGGAATTGTCGGGTTGATGGCGACGGTTGTTCCTTCATTGAGTCCCGATTCAATAATGATTTCACATTCGTTCATGGAACCGGTCTGTACTTCCCTTACTTCGGAACCGCCGTTTTCCAGCACTTCGACCAGTGCCCTGTTTTCCTTAAAGACGACAGCGTTTCTGGGGAGCAGCAGGGCACCTTCACAGGTTTCCAGTTGAACATCGACGGCCGCGGTCAGATCGGGCAGGAGTTTCCGATCTCTGCCCTGGATAGACGCTAGTATTGAAAAATACCGTATGCGGTTTGAACTGTCC
>JARRLM010000335.1:0-5418 GCA_037386985.1 Acidobacteriota bacterium
TATAGAGCAGCTTCCCGGCGCGCGTTAAAACAATTTTGCGAGGAAGACGATCCAGCAGCGGAGTGCCGACAAAATTTTCAAGATTTTTTATGTGTCCACTAATCGTCGGCTGGGTCAGGCAAAGCTTTTCGCCGGCTTTGGAAAAGCTCCCTTCATCAACCACACAACAAAAAATTTCCACAAGATTAAGTTCTAATCGCATGAAGCGCCAATACAGCCGTAACACAAATAAATGTCATGGGATAATCAACCGAATCACACAAGACATTCGATACTCATTAAAACCGCTTCGACCGCTGCAGCTGCAGTTGGACGGCTGAATCCCTTTTTCAGTTCATCGCAAAAGTACGAGCACCTTATGAACCCTTGTAAAATCTATAACAGTTATATAAAAAATCAATAAAATTCGACCGCTGTCGCAACTTGACAAATAAAACAGTCGGGATATCTGAATGATTTAGGGAAATTACAAGCCTTTCATAAGTGGGCGCATCGAAAATCGGAAATTCACTTAAATCCAAGTACTGAAAGGAAGCGGGCGGCTATGAGCTAAAATAAAAAAACTATTGAAAATGAAAAACAATTTCAACATTATTATATCAATGCCGGGAATAAGCAACGAAAACAGACAAGAAATATAATATTTTCAATCAGAAGGAGGCTCGAAATGGCTGCTGGCACAAGATCTGTAATCAAATACCCCTTTTTAATCTTTACAATTTTTTGCTTTTCCATCTCTGTCTGCCTGGGGGGCTACCTCGCCTATGTCCAGGATGAAAAGAAAGGCGAGGTGCCGTTGCCGGAGAATATTGACGATCTGGAAGCAAAAGATATTCTCAACATGAGATGGGGGGAATACACGGGACCGAAATCGCGTGTGGCCGTACTTCCGGTAGAAAATGAGTCCGACAAGGCTACAATTAACATTTCCGGCTCTGACGGAGAAACAACCGTCGACTACAGCGACGAGGACAGAATCCCGGTACAGGGAATCGATGCAATTATCACCGACTCACTGCTTCAAAGCGGCCGTTTCAGACTTGTGGAACGTGTTGTTTTGAAAGAGACCCTGAAGGAACAGGATCTTGGGGCTTCCGGCCGCGTCGCCCAACCTTCGGCCGCTAAAACCGGAAAAATCCTTGGGGCGCAATACCAGATTCAGGCTGTTGTTACCAACTATGAACCCGGCGTCAAGAAAAAGAGTGGAGGACTGGGCGGCCTTTTCGGCGGAAGGACCGGCGGTGTGCTGGGCGGTGTCGGTATCAAGAGCGATAAATCGGTGGTAGGAATGAATTTTCGTTTAATCGATGCAACGACCAGCGAGGTTGTTTTCACGAAACAGGTAGAATCGATCATATCCGAAAAAGGACTCTCCTTTGGAGGAGGGGGCGGCGGTTATACCGGAGGCACAGTGGCAGCCCTGGGTGGGTTTATGTCCAACTACTCGAAGACGCCTATCGGACAGGCAGTTATTGCCGCCATTAATAAAGGCGCCTATGAGCTGGCCAAACAGGTAGGCGTATCACCGGCAACCGGCTCCATCGTCAGAGCATCTGAAAACCAAATATATACCAATCTGGGTGAAGGTATCGTGTCCGTTGGAGAAGTTTTGAAGGTGATGTCGAAAGGAGAGGAGCTTATCGACCCGGAAACAGGCATTTCTCTCGGCAGCGATGAAACGGAGCTGGGTACAATAAAAATCACCAGGGTCGAGGAGAAGTTCTCCATTGCGGAGCCGATGGAAATTAATGCCTCGGATATAAGCCAGGGAGATCCGGTCGTTTCCACAAAGGCTGTCGCTGAACTTGAATTTGGTCCCGATTGGCAGTAAAGCTTGCTGGGATAACGAGCGCCGGGTTAATGGCGACACAAGTTTAAGTTGTGTCCGCGGAGTCCCCTCTATTCAGCATCGGGTTGACCCGCATTTCTCATAACTCAAATATTCAACAAGGTTCTTGTTGAATATATGAGCCGGCTTCATACTGCGGCGGCGAATTAAGCGAAGCGACCTCGCTACAAACCCCTGTTAGAAATGCGGCCTAAGATTATTTTCTGAGCCTCGAGGCCGGGACAGGGGCGTTGACCGGATAAATAGGATTGGCCAGAGTCCACCATCCGGGATTTGCTTTATCAACAAAATCAATTTTGTATACAAATTTGATGCTTTTATATCCCAGATCGTAGGGAGCTATGACGCGCAAGGGAGCCCCATGGTCATGCGTCAGGGGGCTATGGTTCATCCCAAGGGCAAGGAGGCATTCCTTGCGGGGATCGAGCAGGTAGGAGAGCGGAAGACATTCGACATAATGACTCTGTCCCTGTGGCTGGCTTTCCGTTTCGCCCAGTGCATGAAAGAGAACGTATTTCGCTTCCGGCAGAGGCTTTGCGAGATCCACAATCTCTCCGAAGCGGACACCACGCCATAGAATATCTTTGACCGACCAACCTTCAACACAGTGAAAATCGGAAGTCTGGTCTACCTGGGGCAAATCCAATAAGTCCTGATAGGAAATGCTCAGTCGATTTTCTACGAAACCTTGGACCTTTAAAACATAGGGTTCACGTTCTGAAGTTTCTTTCCAGACAATAGTGTGAGAACCGTTGTCAAAATAAAAAGTGTTCTTTTCAACCGTCCGAACCCCCAGTCTTGTGACAAAGTAAGCCCATAGTTTTGAAGGCAAAGATACCAGCAAACATGTGATGGCCGCTGTTGTCAGAAATTTGCGGCGGTCCCAGCAAACGCCTCCGCGCATCATGAGCGTGCCGGATTGTTTGTTTTCATGGCTAAGCATCTGTTTTATTTCCAGTCTTATACTAGCTATGTTATCAGAAAGGGAACCGTACTCAAATCAATAGTCCAGGTGCGCATGCCTGAGCCTTTCGTGAAACCGTCGCCATTTGACCAGCAGGCCCGGGATATCGGTCAGACGGTACTTTCTCAGTAGAGAGATCTGTTTGCCCAGGGGGATGGCGTTTGTATACAGGCCATCACATTCCTGGAAGAATTCCTTCAAGGGAAGTGTTGTCGGCAACTGGGTGTGGAGGAAATCGAAGAGGTCGTAGTCATGGGTGATGAGCCGGTTCTCAACCTCTTCGTATAAATCGGTGCCGGGAAGAGGCGTCAGAACGGCAAACGATGCAAAATTGAGGTCCAGGCGGCGACAGTACGTCCTGAGTGTTGCGAAGTCCTCTCGTGTGAAATCAGGCCGTACCATGAACGAGGCGTACACGTCGATACCGAGTCCCTGGAGGATTCGTATGGCAGTCTCGTTGTCCTCGGACGTAGAGTTTTTCCGGACGTAGTCCAGGTCCTCGTCCCGAAAAAATTCCAGCCCTACGAAGACGCGCTCCAGCCCCACATCCCGCCATGATCTCAGGAGTTCCGGGTTTCTGGTGATCGTGTCGCTTCTGCCATAGCAGAAGTACCGTTTCCGGATACCTGCCTCCCTTATCAACCCGGCGAGCCGGGTCATCCGTGCAACATCGATAAGAGACTCATCGTCGGCGAAGAAGACGCACTCCTCCCCGATACCCGCCAGCTCCTCCACAACCTTCTCCGGGTCCCTCCGCATGTATCGACCCCCGGCCACTTTCCATTCCGCGCAGAATCGGCACCTGAAGGGGCATCCCCTGGAGGTGCGGAGAGAGGCCAGGGGCTTCATCCATTCCGAGTAGTACTCATGACGGTAAGGCCTCGTCAGGTGCCTGGCCGGCAATGGAAGTGCATCAAGATCCTTCGGCGGATGGTGAGGGGAGTGAACGGGGCCGGATGCCGTCATTAGAATTGTTCCCGGAACTCCCTCCAGGCAGTGCCCCTGAGCTAGCCTGGATACAATCTCCTGAAAGGGGAAAACCCCTTCCCCTTTTACTACTACATCTATAGATGGACAGAGAAAATCCTCGTGTTTGACCGTTGCGTGGTGGCCCCCGACGACCGTAAAGACCTTGGGATTCCAGGCTTTGATGTGCTCGGAGAGTCTCTTTACAACATTCACATGTACGGTGTAGGAGGTGATTCCAACGACCTCGGGCCGGAAGTCATCGAGCAACACGTCGAGGTTCTTATCCAGCCGATGGTCGAGGATTTGCACCTCATGATCCTGACACACTCCCGCCGCCACGTACTCCAGAGCCAATGGTTCGAAGAGGAATACATCTTCGCCGCCGATGGATACGGCGGGCTTTGACGGCTCTATCAGCAGGATACGCATCATCATCTCCTACAGGAAATGCGGCTTGGCTAGTTGAAATGAAAGCCGAAGCCTACAACAAATACCGGGTGATGCCGCCCTTCAGTCCCGCCCAGTCCGGTTCGGCTGACAAAGTCGCGTACCTCTCCGCGAAGGCTCAGCAGCTGGGTGATGCGAAAGTCGGCACCGCCCCCAAAGCCCAATACCGGGCTTACAACCCTTTCAACTCTGAGGCTGATACTGGACCCGGCATGTCCCTGTGCATTCCCGAAACTGCCAAAGCCTCCCCCGAGCACTACGAAAGGAGATATCCCTGTTTGAGGATTCAACCTGTAACGAATACCCGGAGTAAAGAAGACTTTGGTCCGAGAGCTGACAGACATATCCCACCCGATGACCTCATCGTGGTGCGTAGCGATCGTGAGAGGAACGTCCAGGTCCAGACTTGCACTCCGCATTAGACGCAGCCGATGAGCGTATCCAACCTGGACACTGGCCCCTGCGGATACAGATATCGGCGCCGGCTGGTTGCTTACACTCAGGCTTGGAGCGTAGGCACCTGCCAGAATGCAAATGTCGTTCGTTTGCGCCGGGGCGGGGCAGACAATGAAAACCAGAGAGAGCACTGAAACAGCAATACTTATTCTCAGCATGATAATTTCCTTTCGCATAGGTAACTCTTAAAAATTAAGGTCAGCTTCCGCTCATCTGTTCAATCAGATCACAAGTCGTCTCCAGCGGAGTGCTCGTGACGAGGTCCCGACTATACCGACTGCAGTTCTCCCTCATGGCGGTGGACTGTAACAATCGTTTCAGTTTTTTTATTAAGTCGACGGTTTTGTAGCGCCTTGGAAGCAGGAAATCCCCAACACCCAACCTACGTACCCGCACGCCGTTGTCAGGCTGGTCATGAGCAAACGGCACCACCAGTTGAGGCACTCCGGCCGCAAACGCCTGCGCCGTTGTTCCAATCCCGCCATGATGGACCAACGCGGCCGCCCGAGGAAGAAGAAAGCTGAACGGCACATAGTTGAAGGTCCGGATGTTCTTTGGAAGCTCGACCGGCAGTTGATCCGGGAACTGTGTAAGCAGGATTCCTCTCCAGCCACATTCCAGGCAGGCTTCGACTGACACCCGGAAAAACTCAGCGCTGAAAGCATGGGCCGACCCGGCCGTAAAAACAACCGGAGGATCTCCTGCCTCCAGAAATTCCTCCAAACCGTTTGCC
>JARRLM010000336.1:0-3656 GCA_037386985.1 Acidobacteriota bacterium
ACGCGATCCGTACCTGTATCTGGAGGTGATCATTTGTATTATGTGTCCGGCGTATTTGATCGCTTAATGGATCCGGAATACCTGGATTATCAATCCTTGGTGGGATCCGGCACACTTCCCCTTTCCCAAAAAACAGGGGGGCTGTACCTGGAGAATAATTTCTTTATCAATGGAATCGGAGACCTTGAAGAGGAAATGAGAGGATACTACCTGCTTTCCTATATCCCTCCGCCTAACACATTTTCCAAATCGGGTGGAAACAGGTATCACGACATAAAAATCGAGGTAAAAAGGAAAGGCGTCGCTATCCATACTCGGGATGGCTTTATGGGAAATCCGGCTGCACTGGAGGCGCCAACTGTAACTCCACCCCCACTGGTGGAAGCCATGTTCTCCCCTTTCCAATACAACGATCTGAATGTCACCCTGGCTTCCGGCTATATCGACAATTTAAAAAAAGGGTACCTGCTTCCGACATGGATGCATCTGGATGGACGGGATCTCAGCGTCAAAAAAGAAGAGGATGGAGGTTATTCCGTATCTTTCGAGGTTGGTGCCTCCACCACGGACAGCGACGGCCTCTTCCAGGAATACGGCGACATGCAGATCGGATTCAAAGTTGACGAAAAGGACATCCGGAAACTCAAGGAGAACGGGATCAATTTCACCGTTTCCATACCGGTCAAGAAGCCGGGAAGCTACTATGTGCGAGTGGCCGTAAAGGATCAGTTCACTGACGCAAAGGGTTCTGCCTATCAATTCGTGGAAATCCCCGACCTGAAAAAGAAGCGCCTGGCACTCTCCAGCCTGTACATCATCGACAGTGAGGAGGATTCCTCCTGGATCCGTTCGATGGCAACAAACCCTGATTTCCAAACGAACGATTTCTCTCAACGGATTAAATACAGGAACCCGGCCCGGAAGAGCTTCCTGCCGGGAGAGAACTTCGAGTATATGACCGTCATCTACAATGCAAAAACGAAAAAAGCGAATCCGCCTGATCTGCAATCACAAGTCATCCTTTACAGAAACGGCGTCGAACTCCACAAAAGCAAGGCAGAAGCAGTAGAACTCAATGGGATTAGCGATTTCAAGCGAATCCCCATCCGGAGAAAATTCCAGCTGGAAGATTCCATACAGCCGGGGGATTATGTCCTGCAGTTTCTTGTTAGGGACAACGAGGCAAAGGAGAAGGAGAACCTGACAGCCCAAACACTTAGTTTCAGGGTTACTGAGCGATAAGATTATTAAGCGCTTTCTCTGATATCAGTCAGAGACAAGTGATTATTAATGTGGGGCACACACCTCCCGATAATTTCCGGATCTGTCAAACCTTTACTGCTTCCCCGGCAGAACCGGGCGATCTCCTGACGGATTAGACTGGTTTCCGCCAAATTTCTCTCTTAATATATTGGCTAAATATAATCCGTTGATACTGGCAGGAATAATTATGACTAAAACCGAACCTTCGGAAATTAATTCATATTCAAGTCCTGAATACGCATTGTCCTACCTGGCGAAGTCGGACCGAATCCCTCATCGTACAGAAGGTGAAGCTGTCGTTCTTGAACTATTACCTGAAGGTGCCCGACGTGTTCTGGATTTGGGAACGGGGGATGGCCGGCTCATGGCACTGGTAAAACTTGTACATCCGGAAATTCAGGGAGTTGTCACGGATATTTCGCCTACCATGCTGGAAAAAGCCAGATCACGTTTTGCTGAAAATCATGATATTTCCGTAGTAGAGCATGATCTTAATGATTCTTTGCCGGATATAGGTACATTCGATGTAATTCTATCCAGCTTCTCTATCCATCATGTCAGCGATGAGCGCAAACAAAGGCTTTACAAAGAAATATTTAACATCCTCGACCCTGGGGGTATTTTCTGTAATCTGGAACACGTATCTTCTCGAACTGACAAGCTTCATGAAGATTTCTACCATGCCATGGGTGCTGCCCTCTCGGAGGAAGATCCCTCAAACAAATGTGCCAGTGTTGAAATACAGCTGGACTGGATGCAGCAAATTGGTTTTAAAGATGTGGATTGTTTTTGGAAATGGCGTGAACTGGCACTGCTGTCCGGCAAAAAACCAGCCTAACAATATCCGGGGAACAGATTCATAGCTGATTTCCAATTGAACAGCAACGTCCTTGGAGTGCGGGAGCTTGCTCCCGCCTTCAAACCATTGATAACAATAGCAACAAAGGCGGGAGCAAGCTCCCGCACTCCAAAGACTCTCTCCAAGGAATCTCTGTTTAGCGATATAGGATGTTTGAATGTTGCAATAAATCATATTTAGCCGATGGCTATTTCTGAGTCGGCACACTGGGCCGGTGAATTAAGATTGATTCATGACTTATCACATTATGAAGTAGTCGTCGTTTGAAGCTGGAACATGGAGAGCACGGATGAGCAGTCGCACATATCGCTTTAGAGTCGTTGACGTGTTTACGGATCGTCCACTGGAAGGCAATGCTCTTGCTGTATTCCCGGATGCCAAGGGACTCGACAAGGCGACAATGCAAAAAGTCGCCAAAGAACTGAATCTGTCGGAAACAACATTCGTATTTCCGGCAACGAGGGCGGACTGTTCAGCATGCGTGCGGATATTCACACCTCTAAAAGAAATGGCTTTTGCCGGCCATCCCACAATTGGAACAAGCTTCGTCCTTCTGGAAGAGGGCATCCTTCCTGAAGACAGCACGCACTTTATGTTGGAGGAACAGGTCGGTCCCGTCCCAATTCGAGTGGATACAGGCGACAACCCGTTAATCTGGCTGAGCACTCCTCCAATTCTCGAGGGAAGGACCTTCGATCGGGCGGTTTGCGCGCAGGCGTTAGGCCTGAACGCAAGCGACTTTCTTGATATTACTCCGCAACTTCTAAACGCCGGAAATCCTACTGTCTTCATTGCCTTAAAAGACAAAGATTCAGTCGATCGCTCTTGGATAGATTCTCGCGGTTCTATTGCTATCAAGGGAGGGAATCAAGAGCCTGCGTGTGTGTTTGTCTTTACTCCGACTCCCGAGGGCGCCTATTCAAGAATGTTTGCCCCTGAATATGGTATTCCGGAAGATCCAGCAACCGGAAGTTCGACCGGCCCGCTTGCAGCATTTATGATCAACCACGGTCTTGTATCGGGCAATGCGGGAACTCAATTTATCAGTGAACAAGGAACAAAAATGGGGCGTCGCAGCATTTTACACGTTTACGTCCACGGAGAAGCCGGACAGGACGGGATCGATGTCGGTGGTAAGGTCGTATCCGTGGCTGAAGCTGAGATGAGGCTTTGACTTTTCCAACTCCCGAAACAGCCTGTACTTCCAAAGACACCTCCCGCTATTTTTATTGAATTTAAGGCTTTGATTGTAATATATTCCGCACCAAGGACGGTAAAAAGCTTGATAAATGATACGAAGGTATGTACAGCCAGTCTTTCAGATGATCGTAAGATTTACCAATTAAAATGATTTCTCTTCTTACTTCGGTTCAAATAAGCGGAAGTCTGCAAGCTCAGGCCAAGACAGTAGAGAATTTTTCGTAAAACATTTGAAGCGATCGGCACTCGGGAGGCATTCATATGAGCTTCAGCCACGGATACGACCTTACCACCGACATCGATCCCGTCCTGTCCGGCTTCTCCGTGGACGTAA
>JARRLM010000337.1:0-3647 GCA_037386985.1 Acidobacteriota bacterium
TGAAAGAATAAGGTCGTATTCGGGAGCAGTCTTCAGAAAACGGCGGGGCTCGTCGATGATTACCCTCACGTTTTCCGCTTCGAGCGAATTTCTGATTTGCCGTGGGAGTTGTGCGCGCGTCATCTCCAGAAGTACGGGATTCAGTTCAACATAGTCTATCGCGCGTGGGGTATAGAGCTGCAGTTCAGCCAGGATTCCCTCAATGCCTCCTCCTAGAACCAATACGCTCTCGGGATTTGGATGCTGTAGTGCCGAAAGATGCACAAATTCCTCTGCCTGAATTCCTTCAGAATCGAACAGCAATGTGTCATTTTCAAATACGGCCACCTGGTGTTCCAGGCGCGTTACTGTAATTCTGGAATAGGGCGAGTCCCGGGTTGCGACCAGATTGGGGTGGGTCCAGGATGTCATGAAATGATCCAGCGTGGATGCGTTCCATAAACATAGGATCCATATCACAGCTAAGACCGGTGCTGCAGGGCGTAAAAGCCGGTTGCCGAGTCCATTTTTTACCGGAAATGCCAATCCTGCTGTGACCAGTGCACAAAGCAGCCCTGTAAAGAAGTTTTGAAGACCGAACTTGAGAAAAACCGTGGCGCAGATACCCCCCGCTATTCCTCCCATGCTTTCCAGCGCATATGCAGCTGAAATAGATTTGCCCTCGCGGATATAGGCCCGGGCCGCCCATCGAAACAACAGGCCCAGGAACAGGCCGAATGGCAGGAGGGAAAGGGCCATGGCAAAGAATTGTATGTGTAGAGGGAGATAGGCGCCGGGTGTACCGGAAAAGATAATGCGGATTGAACGGATGAATACAATTCCGGATGGAATTGCGATTGACAGGATAAAAAACAGAAGGTTGATGCGCACTGGAGAAGGATTTTTCTGTCTGATTCCCAGAATAGTTCCCAATCCGCTGAAAATAAGCCAGATCCCTATGGCTAGCGTATAAATTAACTCAACCCCGTAAAAAGCGACACTCAACTCCCTAAGTAAAACGACCTGTCCCAGAATGGAGATGAATCCTATCGTGAAGAGGCGGGTTGCAGAAGAACTGAAAATTCCAGACGAGTTTCTATTTCCTAAAAGTTTCATTTGCTGAAAATTGAAGATTAGATACCTATGGTCAGGACATAGGCAATACCGCTTTGTACTGCCGACTAGCGACTGCCTTATTATTCGCTGAAGACTTCAGCCTGAAAGGTTTCAAGCCTTGCATTTTGTTTCCAGCATCCGGAAGGCAACAGGGCCTTCGTGCACAGGTT
The DNA here is from genome assembly GCA_037386985.1 of Acidobacteriota bacterium. GTDB lineage: Bacteria > Acidobacteriota > UBA6911 > UBA6911 > UBA6911 > UBA6911. The sequence goes on from JARRLM010000337.1 coordinate 1,266, forward strand.
GTCCAACATTTGAGTCCGGTTCCAATTATTTTCCGGTGCGACCTGGGGCAGGAATACGGCGGATTTACCTTCCTTGGTCAAAAGGACACCGTCCTGTCCGACGACTATCTGATCGGGATCTGAAATGGATTTCAGAGGAGTGAGAAGAGATATTTCGATCTCCAGATCATCAAGTTCTTTCGCTGCCACCGGAGGGAATCTGGGGTCATTCAAAGCAGCCTGTAAGGCTATTGTGCCAACGCTTTTGCACAGTTCATCTTTCGGCAGGATATTTCCAATACAGCCACGAAGGAGTCCTCTACTTTTCAAGGTGACGAAAACTCCCTGTTTGAAACTCAAACGGGCGGGGAAATTTCTTGCCAGCGGTACCGTTTGAGACGTCAGGTATTGCCGGAGAGTTTTTCTTGCAAATGTCAGGAGGGCTCTCTTTTCCGAATCTTCGAGCGGTGTTGCTGTATCGGGTGCCTTGGGGCGGTTGAAGGCGCTTGTTTCAATCTTCGTGTTGCCCGGAACCAGGACAACCGCCCCGTAACCGACTACACGCGTTCTATCTCCAACCGCTATATCTCCGGAATTGGAATACCCGGCAACGACGGCTTGCGTTGCTCCAAGCAACCCAGCCGCTGTAATTCCGGACACAATCCCCGCCTCTCCACATGCTCTGGTGTCCAGATTCGGCGCATTGAGATCGTGCATTACGGATACAATATTTTCGGGATCCAGGCTGGAGATGGCCTCCAGTGTTTCTCGGTCTTTTTTAAACGCTTCCGCAGAGTCAGGGTAGTGGGATAAATCCGAACTGATCACAATCAAGGCCTTTTTATCTTTTAAAACACCGGCCAGTATCTTCCCGAAGCGCATGCAGAGATCAGGATCGGGTGGATGGATGATGACAGGGACGATCTTTGCGTCCGGAAACAGAACCTGGATGAAAGGGACCTGAACTTCGATGGAGTGTTCTCTAAGATGGACTTCGCGACTTCGGACGCAATCGGTGCATTTGGCAAGCAGTTCCGCCGTCACCGTTTCATCAATTGGGATATCGCCCAAGGGCGTACGGAAACTCTCGTAGTCTGCCAGGGAAACGCCTTGAAAGCCGCCCGTTGTATGATTGACCCCCAGGATTACGAAGGTATCATAGCGGCGGTTCATGACCTGGCGGAAAGCATCGGCGCAGATCTGGCCGGAATATATATATCCCGCATGAGGAACGACAATGGCAAGAGGATCCTCCATGGGAATTGGGGATGAATCATGCAGAAACTGCCGGATTGCCAGCTCGAGTTTCGCCGGATCGGATGAGTAGAATTGCCCGGCGGCTGCGGGCTGTCGAATTCCGGAGAGCTTTAGATCACCGCAGGCTCCGGAGGGGATATATACAAACAATGCGATAAAAACTGAAAAGAGAGGGATTGAGAATATTTTCATTGAGTCTGCCACAAAATTATTATTGTCCGCAGCGATGATGACTTCTGCCTCATCCTATCAACAGGGTAAATCAGGACCACACTCCGGCAATTTTATTGCCGCAGAATTCACAACATCCTTCTGCCACATGCATTTTTTCCAGGAAAAAAGAGCTTCGTTGAATTATCGTTTTGCCGCATTGGGGACAGTATGTGTTGTTCCCCTCATGACCCGGAATATTTCCGATATACACATAATGAAGACCTTTGCTCATTGCAAAATCGCGAAAGCGTTCCAGGGTGCCTACGGGTGTGGGAGGCAGATTAAGAAGCCTGTAATCCGGATGGAATCGGGTGAAATGTACAGGGACATCCGGACCTATTTCTCCGGAAATCCAGTCAACCAGCCCTTTTAACATTTTCTCAGAATCGTTTAATGTCGGAACGACCAGGTTTACTATCTCGAGATGGACGCCACTTCTGGCAACCTGGCGGATGCTATTGAGTACCGGCTGCAGTTCAGCTTCGCAGACATCGCGGTAAAAATCTCGGCTATAGCCCTTCAAGTCGATTTTAATCGCATCCAGGAGTCCGCACATTTCTTTCAAGGGTTCTGAATTCATAAATCCGCAGCTGATCAATACAGATCGCAGTTTCTGCTTTCCGGCCAGAGACGCGATATCGGCCAGATATTCCATAAATACTGTAGGTTCGTTGTAGGTAAAGGCAATAACCGGCGACTGTCTTGTTGCAGCGGTTTGTACGATACGCTCCGGAGCTATGAAGGGTGTGTCGAAATCTTCAGGACTGGCTTGGGAGATTTCCCAGTTTTGACAGAATTTACATCTCAACAGGCACCCCGATGTCGCCAGGGAAAACGCCGCAGAACCTGGCAGGAAATGGTAAAAAGGCTTTTTTTCAATCGGGTCGATGTTGATGGAGACAGGCCGGCCGTATACCAGGCTGCGCAATTCGC
>JARRLM010000338.1:0-7893 GCA_037386985.1 Acidobacteriota bacterium
CTGAAACGGTTGCGAACCGAAAGCCCCTTAGGGATTTTTAAAATTTGACCCTGGGGATTTGCGCCTCTTTCATGCTGTCCTTGAATGTCCAGAAATAGGCTTCTCCCGTATACAAGTGGAATACGGCAAGCAGGGGATTGTCCGGCTCGGTGATGCCGAAATTTTTGACAAAAGGCCGCTCCTTGATGCACTTCGCCCTCATTTCAAGATCATCGATGAACTTCACCTCGCCCGATACACGCATGGCCCTGCTGAAATCCTTGGCGCAGTAATATACTTCAACTTTCGGATTTTCCTTTAGCTGCTTGCACAGGGCTTTTACCGTCTGCGCCTGGAAATAGAATCCCGTTTCGTCCGCAAACCACATACCCATGCATCGAACTCTCGGCTGGTCCCCTTCGACGGTTGCCAGGTAGCAGTTTTTATTCTCATTGGCAAAATCGGCATATTCTTTCAAGCTCATCTGTTTCTCCTTTCTAATTTGGATCGACGCAGGAGAAATTGGCAGCCGTATTGATATCGCCGCTGCCTTTATATCTGGCCTGCTTGGGATAAACGCACACCGGCCGCGTCCGGTAAACTTTTCCGCCGCCTCGCATCCCTCCCCCGGCTGTTTGAGGGAAGATGATTTTGTCCGGAGCTTTGCCGTTTTCGACCCAGTCCACGAGGGTCTCAAAAACCTGGAAACCCTGGGGATTCGCGAATGCGGAACACCCGGTGGAACCCGGTACGGCGAAAAGACGTGCGAAATCCTGAGTGTTCGCTGGTCCGCCCAGAGTTTTTTCCACCTCTTCGTAGTATTTCACAAGCTGGCGTGGCGGAAGACCCTGGCTGTTCCACGAAACGACCATCATAATTTTGCCGCCCGCTTCCTTGAACGGTTTCAAATTCGGATCGTTTGCGTCAACAGCGGCAGCGGCTTTATTTATGCCCAGGCGCGTATCGCGGTCCACGTCGAAGGAGCGGAAATCCCAGTCGGGGTCCTCGTAAACGATGCCTTTGAAATAGTTCATGTTGACCGAAAAGGGTTCCTTTTCAATCATCAGGGGGGCCCATGTCAGCTCGCTACCCCGTTCAAAACCGGTATAGATGGGCGTTCCGTCATTGAATTTCGCGCCCTCATAAATCTTCCTGACTGTTTCCACCTGGGCAGCGGTCAGGCAGGACGGCCCGTCCGGGCCGGCGCACTGAATAGTCACGGGATCGAAATCACAGCTCGGAGGATCTGTAATAAGCTCGTCGTCAAGACCGTCATTCGTATCGCAGGCGTCAAGAGCCGCCCGGTTTATCACGGCAAGCTTTTCAGTCGGAATGTAGCCGGGACCGTCAACGCCGTCTTTCAAAGCAACCCAGCTGATATACAGAGAGCCCGGCTGCAGGTGCGTAATGTAAAATGCGGGATCCTCCGCAACAATTCCATCGAAGTCTTCGGGGTAAAGCTGCGCTTCGTTCAGACCCTGGTTGCCGCCGTTGTGGCAGCTGTTCCAGTAGGAATATTGAATAGGTTTCCCGTAATAGGCATTGGCCATAGTCTTGGTCAGGACAACCATTTCATGCGCGGCGCGATGCCCCCAGTCCGCCCATTTTTCGGGGTGACCGATGGCCCACTCAAATCCCTGATCCACATGCCCCGTGTCGGTGCCAGCGGAGACGTACCCCCTCTCCATGTTGCGCGCGATGCCGCTACTGGCAATGGAGCCGATGAATCCGGGATTTCCCACGGCCAGAAACCGCCCGTTCCAGTTGGATGCATCGGGAAGCCAGACCTCGAGACCGATATGAGAGTCGCTGGTCGGAGCCGAAAAGGCCTGGATCCGGCAGAACGGGGCCTGGATTCGCTGGGCGGGAGCATTAACGAACCCGCTCTGGCCGGCCAGTTCGTAACCGGGATCGCCCTTTTCAACCGAAGTGATGGTGATGTTGGGAATTTTGATGGACTTCAGGCTTTCGCACGTCTGCTGGGCTACTGCAGGAAGCGCTAGAGCGATGATTAAAAGGAAAACAGGAAACAGAATCAAGCCGATACGATGCTTCATAAAAATGTCTCCTTGTGAACTTTACGATTTTCTGTTGGATTGCTTTCTCCGGATACGTGGCATTATACACCCGACAGCCCTATTCGGATCCTGCTTTCTCCGTTTCCTGCGGGACAGGCTGTTGCGCTTCTGCACCGTTGAATTTTCCCGGGACTGTGCAAATTATAAGGAACGCCAGTAGCATTAAAATAGCGCCGATCGTAAAAATGGTTCGCATACTGGCTTCCAGGGAATTACGGGTTGCTTCCACCGTTTTCTGGAAGAGTTGCGGGCCGGTGCCCTCATCTCCCTGGAGGCTTTTTTCGAGGTCTTCATAGGCTGAACCGGATAACAGAACCTGTGGATCATCCAGGGCATCCATGATCTTTTCATCGGCAGTATCACGCAATCCTTCCGGCAGGGATCGGGAAAGGACCTTGGAATACGTAACGTTCATTGCCGAATCCAGCACTGCGGGAGATACGGCGTTTCCCACACCCAGAAAGAAAAAGATGGCCCCCATCGCCACACCCATAAGTCTCTTGGGAACCGCATTCTGGACCACGACGGTATTGATGGTTGGAATGACGCCGTACCCTAGCCCGGCCAGTAATGCTACCGCAAGACTCCAACCCCAGAAAGTGCCTGCGTTGAAAAGGATCAGCGCGAACATGCTCACGGTGAGGATTCCATATCCGGCAATGTACATCCATTTGAAGCGGCCGGACCGGTCGATGATATAGCCGGCGGGCACTCCCATAAATGCCGCCAATACGCCGTAAGGAGTTATGATGAGTCCGTTCTGAGTTGCGCTGATCTCCTGAACGCCCTGCAGAAACATGGGGAAGTACATCATCATTCCCATCGTTCCGAAGGAGGAAAAAAATGTGGCCAGGGCGACTGCGCTGAATGAGCGGTTGCGGAGAACGGCCGGATCCAGTACAGGTTCCTTTGCTCCGGATTCCACCCGCAGGAATATGATCCAGCAGACCAGAGAGAAACCAAGCAGGCCGATTACGTGAGTGGACAGCCAGGGATGGTCTTTTGTTAAAGAGAAGCCGATGATGGATGTCGAAAGAGCAAGGGCTGCCCAAATGCAACCCTTTACATCGATTTCAGGCTTTGAATCCCGATTCACACGTGAAGGAACGCCTAACGGTACGGTAAACAGGCAAAAAACCAGAAGCGGGATTGCCAGCCAGTAAAGGTAGCGCCAGTGCCAGGTTTCCAGAATGTAACCGCCCAGTACGGGGCCGGTTAAGGTGAATACGCCGAGGGGTATATTGAGCAGGCCGACCCATTTGCCGCGTTCGGAGGGAGGGAAAAGATCGCCGACTACGGCAAACACGAGCGGCATCATTGCGCCTGCGCCCAGGGCGGCGATGGCGCTGGCTACGATCAGGAATATGAAGTTAGGGCTGAGGGCGCATAGAATGTTGCCAATCAAGGCCGCTGTCAGGGATATCATCAGCATGATGCGCCGGCCGTACATATCCGAAAACTTCCCGAATATAATGGTAACCAGGGCCATAACCAGCGCGGGAATGGACATGGACCAGCCGTAAAGGGACAGCCCGTTCAGATCGGCGGCGATCTTCGGTCTGGCGACCATCATGGACTGCACGGCTCCTCGGACATCGGTATCTCCTCTATGAGGTTTGGACTGTTGGAATGAAAACCCGGCAATGCGATTTTGTGTTTACATTCGATTATGCATTAGAAAAATCCTGACTTACCGCCTTTCGGTACCCGGTCACCGTAATGTTCCTGTCGGGCAGGATCTCGATAATGGCGTAGGAATTGTTTTCGCTGCCGGAGCCGTCCACGACGGCTTTCAGCGTGTAATGGTGGATGCCCTCAATTAAATTGTGTCCGCCGGCGTGGTTATGTCCGTCAAAGCCGGCGAGCACCTTGCCCGATTCCTGCAGAATTTTTCGGACCGCTTCGGCATTCTGGATATCGGTCATGCCGAGGCCGCCGAGCTGCTGATGCGAAAATACAATAGAAGGCAATTTTGTACCGGCCAGATCTTCGCGGAGCCAGGCAAGTTCGGCGTCGGATACATAGGTTTGATTCCACTCGTAATTCCCATGGTCATAAGGAGTGCCGTCGGCCAGGAAATTCGCGTCGAGCACAATAAAGTGGATGCCTTTGCGGTCGAAACTGTAATAGGTGGACCGGGCTTTGATATCCGTATTCGTGATGTTCTGAAGGAACTGCTCTTTTGAGATGCTGTCCATGTCGTGGTTTCCCAGCACATGATAGGTCGGGCCGTTGAACTTTTGAAAGCTCTGCTCTACGGACTGAAGATAGGAAATGGTTTTTTCTTCAACCGGGGGCGTATTCTGATCCTTGAAATCTCCCAGTTCGATCAGAAATTCCACTTTCTGTTCGTTCATCAGCTCAACACATTCGTTCATCTTGTCGATGGACTCGCGGAAATACCGGTTCATGAGTGGATCGGCTTCCGCATAATGTACATCCGTGACGATCCCGAAACGCATCCCGGTTTCTGAAAATGCCTGCAGAGAGTATTTGCCAAGGACAGCGGCTGAAAAACCTGCAGCAATGGAAGATTTAAGAAAGTCACGGCGAGTGACGACCCAGCGGTATGTTGATTTCATAGGCAATGCCTCCGAATATTATCTTTCCTGCCGGGTACGTTATATCTAAAATCGCCCCTGTTTCAAAAGCTTTTGTTCATCTTCTGCAGTGAAAGGTGTACCTCCATTGGAACTATTACCTGAATAAAGGCTGTACAGAAATGTAAACGGCGCCAATCATCAGCCAACCTTCTTTAAAACTACTTGTCCAAATATGTCCTGAATCCAAGCCTGCATTTCAAGCCGGATCACGGCACACAATCTCCATTCCCGAAATACTTCGCAAGCATCTATACGAGACCTGATGTTATACTACCGCCGCTCATGGGATAGACTAACGGCATCTTTACGCAAGGAGATGTGAATGTCGAATGACAATTTCTACGGTTGGAAGCTTCTTTCCGCTCTCTGGATCATCGTTGTTATAAACCTGGCCTTTCCCTTTTACGGTCAAAGCATTTTTAATGCCGCAATGGAGACCGATCTCAACCTGGATCGCAGGACACTCGGTTTAATAACTTCATTATATACCTTGATGTCGGGTTTGCCCGGTCCGCTGGTAGCGGTCAGCATTCAACGGCTTGGCATCCGCCTCACATTATTTCTGGGCAGCCTGCTGGTCGTCCTCGGCTCGGTCATTATGGCGACGGCCGTGAGTACCGGTTTGCATTATGCCCTGACATTTGGAATTGTTGTCGGGGTCGGGGTGGCAATGGGCGGTATTATCGGCGGCCAGACCGGAACCGCCCGCTGGTTCATCCGCCGTCGGGCACTCGCTTTAGCCATAATCAGCTATGGTGGCTCATGGCCTCCCTGTCCTGTGTCGCCGCAATTATTGCACTGGTTTTCGTAAAGGAGAAACCTGAGGATCTGGGACAACTGCCGGACGGCGGCGCAAACAAAGACATAAAGGAGCAGAAGTCCGGCACCCAAACACGGCGCAGCGCCGTCCATTTGACTTCAGAAGCCTGGACATCACGAGAAGCATTAAGCGGACCTTTTTTCTGGGTGCTGATGTTCTGTCAATTGGGAGTGAGTTGCGGCTATACCGTTTTTATGGCACATGGCGTCGTTCACCTGAAGGACCTGGGACACAGCAGCGACACTGCCGCCTGGGCCATCGGCCTGATGTCCATAAGCGGGCTGCTTTCCAAAGCTCTCGTCGGAACGCTGGGCGATCGCATCGATCCGCGTTATATATGGGCTTTTTTTATAGTAGTGTTTGGTGTAGGTCAATTGCTGGTGCCACGAGCCGACACTCTTGTATTGCTGGTAGTAATTGCCGTTTGCATCGGAATCGGTTTCGGTGGAGGTGTGGTTTGTTTGGCGGCGGTACTAAGCAACTATTACGGCCTCAAGGCTTTTGCTGCTCTGGTAGGAGTAGCGATCGCCGTCAATACCATCTTCAGCGCCATAACACCCCCGATTGCCGGCTGGCTGCATGACAACGGCTACGGCTATCAGGGCGTTTTTTATGTTCTGGCGATCTTGTGCGTTGTTGGAACAATCATCCTTCTGATTATAAAGCCACCCAATCGAAACTTTGCACAGCCGTTCAGCACCCGTTAGTCTACATAGGTGGTTTCGTGCGTGGGACCCAGCGACATCATGAGAACCCCGAAAGGCTTGTCGACCCACCGTGTCACGATCGGGTTGTGCTGCGTCCCGGCGGGCAGGACGACGGCTGTCGGTTCGTTGATAACATATCTTTCGTGTTCCGGCCCCATGTCGATCTGGATTTCCGCTCCCAGGTAGTCGATGTCGGACGGCTCGGTTCCGGCGAAGACAAGGACCTCGTCGTGGGGGTGTACGTGACCGCCAAGACCGGGTCCCCGCATCCAGAGCCCGGTGTTTTTATGAATGCTCCAGCAGAAATTCAGGTCCATGCCCTCCAGGTCGCGACCGAACATCCAGACGGCGTTTTCCGACAGGCCCGGTCCAGGCTTCCAGCCGTCCCCGGCCATTCCGCTGTACTGGGCTTTCTCTTCTTCCGTCAGGGGCCGCGCGGTCATCGTATTGGGTATCATGGGCTTGATGTAATGTGCGTTGATGTCGCCGTGCGTGACGGTTTCATCGGAGATATGGACTCTCTTTTTCCCGAATGAGGAGTTCATGGGCGACTTGATTCCGCTTGATGGATCGGGAGTCATCCGCTTCATCTGCTCTTCGGAAATGCCGTCTCCCAACCACCGGGTTGTCGGATCCGCCCCCAGTGAAATAATGAAGAAGCTGTAGCCGATCGGGCTGGTTACATCCAGCGTGACCGAGGGGCAGTGAAAGAACCCGCCGGGAGCTACAACGCATGTGGGCTTGTCGAAAGTGTGGATTTCCAGCTCTTTGCCCAGGCAGTATTGAAGCTTGGCTCCCAGGTATTCGGGCCGGTCTGGATCGAGTCCGACAAATACAAGGCATTCCGGATAGGGGTGTACATGGGGATCCATGCCGGGATGCCAGTCGCCCAGGCCGGTATAGAAACCCCAGGAGAAATTGAGCTCGACGCCATCCAGGTGGTCCCGGCCGTTGAGCCAGCGGTTGACGTCCGCATTGCCGGTATTTTTGAAGAATTGTTCCTGTCCGGGGATCTCAGCCATTTTCAAAGGCTTGAACAGATGCTGGTATTTTCCGTCCGCCATTTTTAATTTCCCTCCCTTCCCGGAAGCGCCGGGCTACGCCTGGCAGGCCGGCGTCCCGCCGGCACTATGATTTTCAATTCAATTTTCCTTGTGTGCATAAGAGTAAATTTAGAAGTTCAAATTCAGTCATATGCGTCCGCTTCGTGCTTGCTGGAGAGACAGACGGCCAAGAACGCGTAGGGCCTGTCCACCCAACGTGTTACCGAGGGCATATGGGGCATGCCTGCGGGACAGACAATGGCTGCGGGTTCGTTGATAAGATGTCTTTCGTGCTTTTTGCCAAGGTCGACCTCAATTTCCGCTCCAAGGTTGTCCGGGTTGTGCGGATCCATTCCCAGGTAGACAAGGACTTCATCCACGGGATGGACGTGCGCTCCTACGCCGCGGCGTGAAATGCCCGGTTGACTGCAAAACCCCCAGGCGATTGTTGCATTCATGCCTTCCAGGTCTTTTCCGGTCAGCCAGATCATGTGATCGGCGCTTCCGGGGCCCGGTTTTTCTCCGGCACGGTGGCTATCCTCCCGGCGTTCCGATTGAACCTGTTCCAGCCTTTCCGATTGAACCTTCCCGCGCTCGACAAGTAGAAAGGATTTCAGGGGTTTCACCAGGTGGGCGTATTTCCCCGTTGCCCCGGAAGGTTTG
>JARRLM010000339.1:0-3641 GCA_037386985.1 Acidobacteriota bacterium
AAACGGTTGGATGAAAACCCGATCCATTCTCCCCTGGTCGGTAAGGATGGAAAGCAAACCCGCAATGAGAAACAGCATCGCTATGTACACGGCAATTCTCGCGAACGGCTTGTATTCCATTTTTCCGAATACGCCATACAAACCGGAAATCACGAGAGATCCGGCCGACAAACCGATATAGTAAACGGCCATGACGATCTGTACGCCCCAGGGAATTCTGTTGTTCATGCCGGTGACCCAGATCCCTTCCCGGATGACATACAATGTTGCAGCGAATCCGATCACCGCAAATGCGGCCAGAATGATCAGAGTAATGCGGTATGTCCATGAATCCCCGTCAATGCTTTCGAACTGAATATCCATTCCTGCCTCCAGGCTGCCAGTTCACGGATTAAAGACCTATATAGTAGACTTTCGGTTCGGTGCCCAGATCCTCACGGATCCTTTTGACTGCACTCTTTGTAATCAATTGAGATACTTCTGAACTGTGATCGTTCAGATCTCCTACATACAGCGCATCGCAGCCTTGCTTGGCGCACGCCTCGACGCACGCCGGCATCTCGCCGATATCCAGCCGATGCGCACACAGGTTGCATGCTTCCGCGACGCCGTGAGATCGCTTGGGGAATTTCTTATTGGGCCAGTCCTCGGATTCTTTCATGTTGAAATAGCGCGCATTGTAAGGACATGCGATCATGCAATATCTGCAGCCGATGCATCGGTGATGGTCCACAATCACGATGCCGTCGTGGCGCTTGTAGGTCGCCTGAACCGGACATACCTGGGCACACGGAGGCTTGTCGCATTGATGGCACAGAAGGATTATTGATTTCCCGGGCTTCCCGGCATCTTCTTTATATTGAAGCTGGGCTTTCCGGATCCAGTGGACATCATAGCGATCGTCATTGACGAACGCGACATTGTTCTCCTCCCTGCAGGCCTGTAAGCACGCAGTACAACCTTCCCGACACCGATTCAGATCGATCACCATACCCCATTTCTTTCCCTCAGGGGTGAAATCAACATTTGTCCAGCCTTTACTCGGTTTCGTCAACACCTGAAAGGCATAGGCGCCGGAGGAAGCCAGCAGGAGCGCACCTCCAGCTGTTTTTAAAAAATCCCTTCTCTCCATATCTTGTCCTTTCCAACGGCTTGGCAGCGGATTACGGATGTTTCATTCATTACACACACCCGAACGAACCATGAACCGCCATTATGGATAGTAGTGGCATCCAAAGCAGTCAGGCGTCAGACTCGCCGCATTGTGGCACCGGTCGCAAAAACGCTCCCGGCTTGTATGGCATTCGGGGCATCCACTCAACCCGATCTTGATTCTATTCCCGCTCCGAACGACCTCTTCACGAATCCCATAACGGACGACTTTTTCACGAACTCCTCTTAAGAGCTCCCAGTGATGAAACCGCATATAGAGCGCCCCTTCTCCAATACAGTCCTCGTATTGGGGATCCGGCTTTTCGAGAAAATCATCGGAAGATTCCGCCGCGGTCGGAGAAATCTGCAAGGCGACCGCAAATCCCAGTGGGATCAGAATCAGAACAGCTATGATTACGATCCATCGCGCCTGTCCTGTTTCAGCACCTTTAAATGATGTTTTTCTTTTCATGGCGCCTCTCCTATGGATTCCATCTGAGCAGGGATTGGTTCCGGCTGTTCCTCTTTTGTACGATTGTAACGTTCGGCGCATATCATGGCAGCGGTGCGATAGATGATGTGGGCGAATTTGGAATAAGGCATATAGAGAAGCAGCATGCCCGCAAAAACCAGATGCACAAAATACGCAAGATGCCTGTGAGGTTCGAGGCGGACGAAGTGAAGCGCTTCGGTCGCGAACCCTGTGAGAACTACGATCAGCAATACACCTATCAGACTCCAATCGGTGTAATGACTCACGCCGGTTTGATCGCTGTTTTTCATCCGATCTTTTATCATCAAAACGCAGCCTGCTATAAGTGCTATGCCTGCCATATTGGCAAGAAGTTTAAAAGGATTCCAGAAATTCAGGGGGTATATGAACGGTCCCGCTATCAGAGGATTATACGGGGCCGTGATAACCCACAAAGTAACCAGAACCAGTGCAAGAAATCCGAAAAACACGAGCATGTGGGACCAGTAGCGCGGCCGCGCTTCGGTGCACTGAGTGAATTTTTTATGCACAAGAATATCTTTTATCGCGGCTCCAATACTTGGAATCAGCTTTTTCCTGGACAGGTCCGGATTCTGCTGCATGACCTTGGACTTCATCGACTTCCACAGATACACGACTCCCCGAAGCATGGACAGAATCGCCAGGACGCCGAGTACGAGGAAAAAAAGATTCAACATCCAGCGAGGCAACATGCTCGAGTATGAGATGACGATTTCGGGGCTCAGTTCTTCAGACATACCCAGTACACGGGCGATTGGATCTTTCAAGCGTAGCGCCGCGCCCAGCAGGACAGTCATGACGCCCAGCAAGAGAAGAACCGATTGAGGCTGATGGGCCCAACGCGCAAAGAAGCGGGGAACGGCATGTTCAATAACCCATTCCTGTCGGACCGCCGCCAGGACATCTCCCGGGCGGGCGCCTCGCGGGCATTTGGTCGAACAGTCGTTGCATTGATGACAGAGCCATACGTCGGGATCGTTGAAGAGGGCGTTTTTCATGCCCCAGGAGGCCCATGCCATTTCCTTGCGTGGAAATGGCTCGAGATCCGGAGCCAACTCGCAGGCGGCAGAGCACGTCCCGCATTGCATGCACTTTTTAAGCGAATCTCCTCCGGCCTTCATCAGCGTGCGGATAAAAGCAAGATCCGGTTCGATCCGAACCGGTTCGGGAACAGGCGGTTCGACGGTTGCTGCCATCGTTTCCTGTATTTTTTCAGGCGATTCGATTTCGCTAACCTCGACTGACATAGGTTCCTCCATTCTTTCAATGCTGCATCACGTCAGGACGATCGCCCGCATGAGCTTCCATTACATACCCTTGAATGGATTCATGCCATACTTGTCAATAACCTCCATGAAATCATCAAATATCTGCGGAAGCTTTTCATAGTCTGCGATTTCCAACTGATGGAGCTCAACTCTCTCATTCTCAAGCGCCATCTTCTGCAACTTGTCCCTGATATTTTCTCCGCGAGTATCGGCCAGTTCGCTTCCCTTTATAAAATGACACTGGTAGTCGTCTCCATACTTGCAGCCAATAAGTACGACCCCGTCATAACCAGCCGACACCGCTTCCGATATCCATACGACGTTCACCGATCCCAGGCACCTCACAGGTATGACACGTACGAATGGATTCAGCTTGAGCCGGTGTTGTCCGACGACATCCAGAGCCGGGAAAGCGTCATTTTCGCAAAGAAACGCAAGGATCCTGGGCTTTTCATCAAATTCATCCGGTATTGGAATCGATTTGATCATCGACGCGACTATATCGATAGAATAGTCCTTGAAAGAAACGATCCGTTCGGGGCATGCACCCAGGCATATTCCACAACGCCGGCACCTGGTAGGATTGGGCAGCGGCGTGCCTTTCTCATCTTCATTGAGAACGCCGAATGGACACTCTTCCGTGCAACGTTTGCATTGAGTGCATCTCTGCAGAAAGAAATCCGGATAGGACTTGTCTCCAGAGCGCG
>JARRLM010000340.1:0-12726 GCA_037386985.1 Acidobacteriota bacterium
GTCCTTGACAGCCGGTCCGCCCAGGGTAAAGCCGTACTGGTGCTGATCGAGGATCGGTCGCTCCGGAGCGCTCTCCGATTTGGTCACATCATAAAAGAAGGGTTTGGCGTTGAGTGAAGTGTCTCTTAAAAAATAGAATCCCGATCCATGCAACTGATTGGAGCCGGATTTTGTGACGACATTTACGTTCGCGCCCGGATTCCGTCCATAGCTGGCATCGTAGGTCGAGGTCTGGATCTTGAACTCCTGAAGAGCATCCGGATTTGGAATGCCGATCCCGGCGCCGACGTTCTGATCGGCAGCACTGCTGAGGCTGGCAATACTGTTAATGGGCGCTCCATCCATCTGGTAATTGTTCTGGGCCGGATTGGAACCATTGACGCTCGTTCGCTGGGTGCCTTTCCCCAGGGCGGTCGCATCTGCGACACCGGCGGTTACACCGGTGGACAGATCGAGTATCTGGGTGTAGTTTCGGGTTGTGAGAGGCAGCTCAGTTACATCCTCTCCGGTGACCAGGGTTCCCATTGTTGAAGTAGAGGTCTGCAGAATTTCGGCCTGGGCCGTAACTGTAACGACCTCACTCAACCCGCCGACTTCCAGGGTACAGTTCAAAACAGCTGTTTCTGTAACATTGATGGTTACTGATGGGAATTCGGTTTTCTGAAAGCCTTCTGCGGTGACGGAAACCTTATACCTGCCAGGCGGCAGCAGTGAAATATTGTAGGATCCATCCCTGCCCGAAATCCTGGAACGTGATTGGCCGGTTGCGACGTTGGTTGCTGTAATTTCCGCGCCGTTGATTACGGATCCTGAAGGGTCTTCCACAAATCCGGTCAACGCGCCTGTATCGGCGGACTGCGCCTTCATCAGGGATGGCATCGATACCGCCAAAAAGGCAGATAGCAAGATAACATGCAGCCAATGATGCATTCCTCTGCTTTTCATAATCCATCCTTTCTACTTGTGGTAACGGAAATAATGGAACTCGAGCTTGCAGTACAACCGGGCATAAAATACCTTGGCGAACCAACGCACCACAAGCAGGCAAAAAGATTTACTTCAGTTGAATAGCTATAAAGGATCATTTTCATATCCCGGCTATTTTCAGATCCTTAAAAAGTTTTGAAACAAACCTATTTTATATAGAGCGCGAACTCACTTACCGCTATGTAAAACATACTAATCTAGGTTGTTATATTTTCAAGAAAAAAGCATAAGATTTTTAATTCCATGTTTCTTTGTATGATCTACACAATCATATGTTCTAAAGGCAACCAAATGAATTGTTATTCGTAGACAAGAAGACTCCAGAAACACCCTGTTCAAATTCTCATTCCAGCGAATTCACCTGGTACCTCTTTCCGCCTGTATCCCTGTAGGTACCATCTTCAAGCTTCTCCAGTATCAGCAATTCCCGTTTCTGTCCTTTCCCCATCCTGAATAAAATCGGTATGGATAAAGTCTCGAGTCCAACCATGATTGCGACAACGGTAAGGAAACGGTAGTAGGCTTCGTCAGGGATCTCTCCCCACATGGCGACAATGATCTGTAGCGCGAGTACGACAATGGATAGGAATGAGATATTCTGAACCCATCTATACCGTTTGCCAAGGTTCGGCAGATACAAAAGGAAGCCGTGTGCACATGCGATTGCAGTAACACCTATAGTTCCCGTCGTCTTCCAATAAATCTCGCTGTCAATTTCCGGCCAGATACCACAAATCACCAGGACTGCCGTAATTACAGTCAGAAATATGCCGCCTAATCCGATTGCCAATCTGTTTTTCTTAACGATAAAGGCAGCACAGGACATGGCACAAATACTGGCCGCCGAAATGGTGAATGTTGTTACGAGCACCTTCATCTGTAATTCGCCAAACTCTCCGCTAAGCACCGTCACAATAGCTATGAGTGCAGTGAGTCCCAAAAAACCCAGGAACACTCGCAGCGATATTTTTGATAACCCGGCATAATTCATCATTCTATCCTCATGTTTGGGGAAGACCGCCTTTCATCCGGCAGATGAACTGTCTGGAAAATCTTCGTAAATCGTAGAGTTGATATAAGGTGAATCTGTACCACGATTGTTCATTTATTCTTCGGTCCTTAATTATTTATCTCATTTGGCTTCTCTCGGACCCTCTTTATCAACCGTGAAGCGAGCGATGAAAAACATTCCCGAGAAATCCCTGCTGTCAATCAACCGGAAACCTGCTTTAGATATCTCCTCGATGACCGTATTACTATCTGCGCGCACGTGACTTGATTTATCTTTGAAATCAATAATGACAAACTTGCCGTTCGGGCGAAGGGCCTCGCGTATTGAAGCCAACATCTTGAATGGATATTCGAAATGATGGTACGTATCGTTTGAAAATACGACATCTACCGAAGAAGGTTTTAAATTGGTTGATGTAGTAGATCCAAGGACACATAGGACATTCTTTAATTCCTTTTCCTTGGATGTCACCTCAATATGATCGAGAAACTCCTGGACTATATCAACTGCATAGACTTTGCCCGCAGGCAATACTTTTTCGGCAAAAAGACGCACATGGACGCCACTGCCGGCTCCGATATCTGCGACATCCATACCCGGCTTAAGTTCGCAAGCGTCCAATATTTCTTGCTGTTGCTTGAGATCGCGATTGGTAAAATCAAATTGCCTAATAGACAGACCCGGTTGCTGCTTGAATCTCTCGTTAATACCGGGCGCCAGACTCTCATCCTGTGCCCATGCGCTGATATTCGGAACAAACAAGCAGGTCAGGCTGAATAGAACACTTTTTCGTGTCAGGCTGAATATATAATTTATCATAACCTTTCTCCGTGTAGCCAAGAACTCCGACCGTGGGTCGGAGCATTTTCCCGTGAATCCATTTACAGAATATGACTTCCTGCTGGATTGGTCATATAATGAAGCCTTCCTAACCCAGGCTCAGCCGGACAAATCTCATCCCCTGACCTGGGCATGTTATCGGGCTCGCCGGCGATTACCCGGACGGGACCTTCCCCGTTAGGTTGTAACAGCTTTTCAGGATGCGCGGCAGCACTAGTATAATGAAATATCCGAGCAAAATGAACAAAGCAACATTCCGGTCATGATCGTCCAGGCGGACAAGGACCCGGTTGTGACCGTGAACTACACTTCATTCTGATTTAAAAATGTCTATATATGCGGGCAAAGCGATGGGTACGTTCATGGCTCGGACTTTCAAGCGTATCTAAACGGGAAATTCGGTCTCAAAAGATAAGGATAAGATCATGAAAGTCACACTTTTGATAATTGTGAGCACCGCTCTGCAGCTGGCTTCGAGTGCGCTTGGACAAAGTGCCATCGGGGCGGATGCGAAGGACGACGCACTCCGTGCGGGTCCAGTGACCTGCGATGAGTTTGCTACCGATCCTGCCAACGGCCTCCCCGGTAATCCGAATGTGAAATCCTCCTCAAGCCAAATCATTCCGGCTGCGGGGCCTAACGTCGCGCATTGCCAGGTCGACATCCTCTATGGTACGAACCCCGAACAGAACATTAACATTCGCGTCGGCTTGCCCCTGAACTCCAGCGACGGCGGCAGTGGCGGCGTAGAGGGCGCATGGAATGGACGAACCGAAGGAACCGGCGGCGGCGGTTGCTCCGGAAGTCTCAATATCACCGGAGCCGTGAATGCGGGCTACGTCGGCTCGGGCAGTGATACAGGGCACAGCGGTGGCAACTGCGAGCCGGGCGTCAACGCGGACGGCACCTACAACCTGCAATTTATCAACGACTTCATCCGCAACGGCATGAAGCAGCAGATTTTGTTTTCGAAGGCGGTTGCCGCGAAGTACTAAGGGATAGAACCTGCTTACAACTACTGGAACGGATGCTCGACCGGTGGGCGCCAGGGATATGTCCTGGCCCAGGAGCTCGGCACTGAACTCGACGGCATCCTTGCCAACGCGCCGGCGATCTACTGGACTCGTTTCCAAACCGCGCAGATGTGGGGGCAGGTGGTAATGAAGAAACTGGCCGGTGGGCCGATCGCATCCGCCAAGCTGGCCCAGGTCACGGTATCCGCGGTCGAAGCATGCGACGCAAACGACGGTGTGGCCGACGGCGTCATCGACGATCCGCGCGCCTGCACATTCAGCGCGAAAGCAAACGTCTGCCAATCGCTCACGGCACCGGCGTCCGGATGTCTCACGGCGAAGGAAGCGGAAGCCATCGACATGATCTGGGATGGGCCGCGGAATCCGGAAGGCAACAAGATATGGTTCGGACTCGATCGCGGCACCGACCTCGGCGTGCGATTCGGCCTCAACGGTGCAACACCGTTTCAGCTCGGCGTCACCCAGTTTCATTGGGATGAGCACGATCGAAACTTCGACTGGAGCAAGGTGACGATCGAGGGTTACGCGAAAGTGGCACAGAACGGCTCCCTCAATGTCGCCGATTTAACAGACACCTTCGGCGACCTGGATACATTCAAGCAGAATGGCGGCAAGTTACTGACATTCGTCGGCACCAACGACCAGCTGATCATGCCCCGCGGCGTTATCAACTATTACCGGCAGATGGCATCCCGTTACGGCGGCGGCAAACCGGACTTCGAGGAGCTGCAGAGCTTCTATCGTCTCTTCCGCGCGCCCGGCGTCGGACATTGCGGCGGCGGCGCAGGACCGCAGCCGCAGAACCTGTTCGAGACATTGGTCGACTGGGTAGAAAACGACAGGGCGCCGGAAACCATTCTGGCTCAGACGAAAAGCAGAAGCGGCGAAGTCACCCGGAGCCGGCCGCTCTGTCCATATCCGCAAACCGCGATCTACAACGGCAGCGGCAGCACGGACGACGCCGGCAATTTCCGGTGCGGCGGAAATTTGGAGTCTCCGGAGATCGTCTGCCGCGACGTGCTTGTGAAATACAAGCAGGAGGCGAACGGTCCGCTCGACTATTCGGGAACAGGCGTCGATCGTCGTGTGTGTTCGGAGTAATGCCCGTCCGGCTGTTTTTTAGCTGTTTTGGGCGGAAGACTGGGGTCAAAACGGCGACGTCCGGCTTGGGAAATCCAGTATATTATGGTGACAGCAAAGGAACTACGTGCTGTCATAGGACCTCCGGCTGAGCCGGAGGCTTGATTCTATGAGTCGCTCGATGCGGTACGAACAGCATTATCGGGGTCGGTATCGGGATCGCAATCGCAGTCGGTTTCGATAGCGATACCGATAGCGATACCGATTCCGATCCCGATTCCGAATGTGCATGTCTTTTAAACGACGATAAAAACCTGATGTTGTAGGTCAAACACACGCGAGATCATTTCCTGTAGACTACCGATCTGTCAAACCATTGCTGCCTCCCCGGAAGAGCCGGGATCCTTCAACGGATTAGACATCATAAGAGTGAGCTACCGGCTCAGACAGTTAGATTGGGTATCCGGATTATTTAAATGCTTGTGGAAACCGGGTCCTGCGATCTATCATGATGGTATTACTCGGAGACGGTCTCCGGATTCTGTCGTTTGACCTAAACGAAAGGTCATTGTTTCTTGAGGTCCAAGATGAACAGGAAAAATTTTACGCGCTGTTTTTCAATATTGCTCCTTGGTGGAGCTTGCTTAGCGGCTTCTCTGCTCATAGATATATCGGCCAAGGCTGAAGATACATCCGGCAACGTAATTTCGATCAAGGGCACCTGCGAATTCATGCGCCAGCAAGGTACGTGGTCGGCGGAACTTACGCCCACCGACACACCCGATGTCTATGACGCGCAATACGTAGCATCATTCAGTATGGGGGGCCGTGCAGGCGGCGACCACATGACTTACGTGGGACAAATCAAGAGCGACTTCAAGACGACCATCAGCGGCAACGGCAAATCCACCGGTGGTGGCGGCAATGGCACCTTTGAATTCTCCGGGAATTACGGCGATGACGGCATCGCCCAGTGCAACTACACGGAAGTCGGCGGCCAAAGGAGCGGCACACTCACCGCCGAAAAACCCGAGTAAGGAGTTGAAGAGGATCGCACCCAGCAAGTAAACATCCCTGCGGGTGCGTGCCATCGACTAAGCTTTTTACGCCATCAGATTTTACAACCCGCCCCGGCTCCTTCACCGAATGTATCTCCTTACGTCTCGGAGATGCTTTCCTGATCTTCGGAGATCAGAGTACGCATATCGGCCGGGATTGTGTTCTTCTGAAAAAAGGATTTGATTGCCCCAGGGGCGTCTAAAACCAAGTCTCTGTCCACAGACCATAGAATGCAATACACTCGCCGACATGTCTTTAGGCTCGTTGACGACCTCAAGAGTCGAAAATTCCTCCAGCAATGGATCGTTGTTATAAAAAACAATGACTGAGTCTTCGCCCGTCGCAAGATATCCCCGATGCCAGGAACCCAACCTGGCAACACAGACAGTCGGTCCGGCATTAAAACCGTAAATGTAGATTCCGAGTGACTGCCAATCATCGGGGGTTGTTGATATGCGGCTGAATCTAATTGAAGGTACAGGTAAATTCCATGTAACCGCTCCCGGATGGAAGAAGGTACGTTGTAAAAAGATTTCTTGTTTTTCATCATTAAAAGTGGTTAATGTTTGTTTAAATTTAGCAAATTAACAGAATTCCGGTTCGGAAAGCTGCAGCACGGTAGTTTGGAAATTCCAGACGCTGGCGGCGGACGCAGGCAAACCAATGCTTTTCAGTCGGGGACCATTGTATCTGTGTCTTGAAATAGTGAGATTGAGACATCACGAAGACCGACCATTAAGCAAGTAGTGGATGTGACATGTTGAAGGGCGACGAACAGACTATAGAAACTCCTTAGCTGTTTCCTGGCGGGCAAGGGGTTCGATTAACCATGACCTTTCTAAGGAGGATTTACAAATGCGCTCATGGTTGACAGTTTTTTGCTGTTTACTACTGATTGCCTCCGGCGCCTGGGCACAAAGCGATCGCGGTACAATTACCGGGACTATCACGGATGCTTCAGATGCCATGATTCCCGATGCTCCGATCGAAGCAGAGAACATCGAAACCGGTGCGGTGTATCAAGCAATCAGTACAGAAACGGGCGTTTATACGCTTGCACAATTGCCAGCAGGTATGTATCAAATTTCAACTTCAGTGGAAGGATTCAAGAAGTTCGTACAGACCGGCATCACAGTGATGGTGGCCCAGACCCTTCGTATCGACATCCAGCTCGAGGTTGGCGGCGTGGAGGACGTCATCACCGTAATGGCCGACGCTCCGTTGCTTCAGACAGAAAGTGCTGAGTTGAGCCACAATATTCCCACGGAACGTTTGAACGAGCTTCCAATGCTTTCGGCCCAGGGCATGCGGGATCCTTACGCAGCCGTGAACCTGATGCCCGGCACCGGCGGCACCGGCGGCGCTATGCGCATAAACGGAATGCCGGGATTCACGATGTCGCTGCGTATAGACGGTCAGGATGCCACACAGAACATCTGGACCAATGCTTACGGCATGTCCCAACCCAGCGTGGACGCAGTCGAAGAAACCGCGGTCCAGACCAGCAATTATGCCGCGGAATACGGACAGGCGGGAGGCGGGATCCTGAATATGACTATGAAGTCGGGGACCAACCAGTTGCACGGAAGCTTATTTGAATATTTCAGAAATGAAGCGATGAATGCTCAGCCTCCCTATAAAAAGACTCCAGACTACCCCAAACCCCGGGATCGCCAGCATGACTGGGGATTTAACCTGGGAGGACCGGTTTATATCCCCAACATGTACGATGGGCGAAACAAGACCTTCTTCTACTACTCATTCGAACAGAACCGTGAGAAGAACTCGAGTAACGCCACCTACACGTTTCCCACAACCGCCTTCCAGAATGGAGATTTCAGTTCGCTTTTGGGAGATGTAATTGGGACTAATCCGGAAACCGGAGAGGACATTCTTGAAGGCACCATCTATGATCCTTCCACAACCCATACCGTCAACGTCGACGGTACAGATTATGTGGTCAGGAATCCATTCATGGGCTGCGATG
Organism: Acidobacteriota bacterium; assembly: GCA_037386985.1. Classification (GTDB taxonomy): domain Bacteria; phylum Acidobacteriota; class UBA6911; order UBA6911; family UBA6911; genus UBA6911. The sequence goes on from JARRLM010000340.1 coordinate 8,000, forward strand.
GAGAAAGTCTCAACGTTATCTGTATGGATACTGCCCCTATAGATCCGGTGGCTTTGGCTTATCAGAGCTACATGCCCTCTCTCACCAGGGACAGTCTCACGGATAACTATGATGTATCCTGGCCTGCCAGGAATACTACGACAATCCAGGCTGTTAAAATAGACCACTATTTCAGCCCCAAGCTGAAGATATCGGGCTACTACTCTATAAATAATATATATGTCGGAGGATTCGACGACGGCCTTGAAGTTCCGCTTTCGACAGGGAGGTTCTTTTCCGAGCGGACGCACACCATTCGAGTGAATGCCGACTATACAATCTCTCCTACACAGCTGCTGAGCCTTGGGGCGGGAGTTATGCACTTCATCTTCAAGGATCCTCAGGAGGATGTAAATTTCGACAACCTTGAAAACCTCAATATGCCCGGGACCTTCGCGACATTCGCCCCCTCCATTAATATGGATACCACACTGGGGGGATTCGGTGCGGGCACTGTCGCATACGCCGCTACACACCAGATCAAGCCTACAGCGACAGCGGGTTTTTCCTGGGTAAAAGGCAATCACACCATCAAATTCGGCGGCGAGATGCGTGTGGAGTCTCACCCTTCGACGGTGTTTACTCCCGCCAACGGTAATTTTTTCTTCAACGCAGCCGAAACCTCCATGCCCTTTCTCCTGGGGACGGGCGGTACGGGACACCCCTACGCCAGTTTCCTTCTCGGCCAGTTCCACAACGGGGAAATCGGAGTGCCCAACAGGTTCCATCTGGGCAAGCATTCCATCGCTTTCTACGCCCAGGACAGCTGGAAGGTGACGCCCAAGCTCACCCTGGACTACGGACTGCGGTGGGATTATCAGACCATGCTGCAGGAGACGGAGGGACGCATGCCAAGCTGGGATCCCGATCTGTCCAACCCCAGCTACGGGAATGTTCCCGGAGCTCCGATCTTCGAAAAGAACCTTGCTGATGTTTATCCGCATGCATGGGGACCGCGGGTGGGTATAGCGTATCAATTCATGGATAAGACGGTGCTTCGCGGAGGCGTCGGCATCTCCTACGGCCAGACCGGCGCACTGGAGATGTGGAACCTGCGTATGGGATCCTTCGTTCGATACGGTCCTAATGCGACATGGGGAGAGGCGATCGGTCTTTTCAGAGACGGCCCGAACATAGGGGGCTCTGCGGTTGTACCGATATGGCCGAACCGCGATCCTGGACAGTCGCCTGCCGCTGAAGGCTCAGACATTATGCCCTGGATCAGTCCGGGAGCAGGACGCCCGCCGCGACAGGTGCACTGGAGCATCGGCATTCAGCGTGAGATCACTCCAAACCTGAGCGTGGAGGTTTCCTATGTCGGCAACCGCGGCGCATGGTGGAATTCCAATGGAGCCATTACGGATCCCAACAGGGTTTTCCGCACGTGGGGAACATATTTATGATCTGGGCGCCGCTTGGCAGAACGTGGTATGACTCGCTGCAGATTAATATGATTAAACGATCCTCGTTCGGTCTTGATTTCACGGCAGCCTACAGCTGGCAGAAAGAACTCACGATAGGTGTCGAAACCAACGATACCGCCTTTAATGTTCAGCCTGCCGTAAACAACATCAACGATTTCAAATCCAACAAGACGATTTCGGGCTACTCCATACCGCATCGCCTTGTTATCGGCGCAAACTATCGGGTTCCTCTGATGTTCACGGACAATAGAATCCTGTCGTGGGCACTCAGGGATTGGTCCATCGGCGCCATGCTGACCTACCAGTCCGGCCAGCCCATTATGGCTCCCAGGGCTACCAGCAGCGAGCCGGGCCACGATATCGGCAGCTTGCTGAAACTCTGCTCCTCAATGGGTGTTTTTGGCGGATGCAACGGAAGCCTGTTTCTGGGCAATTCTCCTGCATCCTATGCAACTCGTGTGGAGGGCGAACCGCTGTGCCTGGTGGATCCGAACTCAAGCTTCGATCCTTTCACCAATTTCCTTCTCAATCCGAATGCCTGGGAGGCTCCTCCGGACGGGCAATACGGGACCGGATCTTCGTACTATGGCGATTACAGATATCGGCGCCGTCCGAGCGAAAACCTCAGCCTGGGTCGCATTTTCCCGCTTCACGAAGGTGTGGAGTTTTCGATTCGCATCGAATTGATGAATATATTCAACCGGGTTCAGATACCCAATCCGGGTGTGGATTTCAACAGCAACAACGCAACCAATCCGCAACTCAAAGCCGGAGACGGTACGACTATTTTCGGCTTCGGTCGGATCGACGCACTCGATACCGGAGGCCAGCGCACCGGCCAGATTGTTGCCCGGATCAAGTTCTAGGTTGAGAACTTAAATTTTATTGCCAGCTTCGCCGCCCCGGCCCGCTTCACCGCCGGGGCGGCCTTTTCCCCTCACACAGTCTATTCCGGGACTCGGAAATTGCTGCTTAGACCGGCTGATTTCTGCCGCTACGAGGCTGGCAGGCACCAGTTGTGGCCTTATCCAATGGTTCAAGAAAGCTCCGGAACGTGGATAATTGGTATAAGTTGGAAATCCGCAACGAAAATTAGATCCAAGGCGGTTATTCAGGAGGCACTCCACTCAGTTATTGAGCAAGCAGTTTTAGCATCTGGCCTTCTTCATTGACCCATGGTCGGCAAACCGGACAGGTGACCCATCCTTCGTGCCGTTTTGCTTGTCATGAAATCATTCCGATTCGATATTATATCTGCCTTCAGAAAAACAGTATCCCCGTTTGCAACGTTCTTCCTGTTCCTCCAACCAGGCATCAATACCCATTTCTTTCAGTTTCTCACCATCGCCAAGAAGAGCCGGATATTGTCTGATGAGGAACTCAAAATTACTACAAGGATATTCCTCACAAAACACGCAGATATCCTGTTTCTTTTCTCGGGCGCATTTCCGGATCTTACATTTTGGATCTCCGCAACCCCCAGTCCGGCATCCCAGATTATCTTTGTCAGGCCCAGCCAGTTTACCGAGGTGTTTCCAGAAATTATTGAATTCCGGAGACTCGTATGGGCCGAAATACTCGTAACCCTCCCGTTTCATTGTGTCATAGAGTGCTTTCGCCTGTCGAGGAATCCGGGAGAAATTAACACAATGCTTGCAATACAGTCCGCAGTAGGCGACATATTTCAAATCCGCCATTATTTCCGCCTCCCCACATTAATTCTAGAAGGTTTTCAGCAATATGGGCAACATAAAGCGTCAGTCATCCTCAATAAAATGATTGAGTCGAACCATGGCTACATGGGATTCAGGGAATTCTCCCGCTTCTTCCCAAAAATGATGTTGGCATCCGCCCTATTTAATTGGTTGCCCGGTTCTGATTATCCTTTCTAAAAATGAATTCTTCTCAAGGTCCAATATTGTTAAAATCTAAAACAGGATCAAAGGGTAGTCGACCCTGTTTGAATTTCCTAACAGTAGCATTCCGGGAAAGGAGTGAAACCTATGGCTGAAATAAAACCAGGATGGCAGATTAAAGGGATCTATAACGAGTCGTGTGCTTCACAGGGACATTGCCCCTATTATTTCGGAAGGTCAAGAGATGGCGGATGCAGATATTTCATGGTCTTCAGAATTAAGGAGGGAAAAGTGAATGATGTGGACCTGTCCGGCATCACTGTGATTTATCAGGGTGATCTGCCTCACGCTAATTTTCAGGAAGTATTGGAGCGGGGATCGAACGGCGGCATTTACATTAGCGATAGCGCCATGCCTGAGCAACGCGAGGTACTGGACACATTCGTGGTCAACAGCCTCGGTGGCGTACTTATGAAGAAAAATTTCGGTGTCAAATACATAGATATTGATATCACGGCTGAAGACGACACCGTATATTTCAAAATGCCCTTTGGGGAGATGAAACAGGAATTGACGCGTGGCAGTGACGGAACCCCGGTGCGGCTTGAGAACCAGACCCTGCCCTTTCTGACAAAAGTCAAAGCGGCGCACACCCCCTATTGGAAATACGATGATCATGACAGGCATTTTGATTACAAGGATCGTTGTGGAACATGGGCCGATTTCGAGATGGAGGGGTAAGGTACCAAACATCACTACCCACCAAAAGCGCGGACGGGCGTGTTGCCTGTTCGCTTTTTATCTGTACGCAGAAGGCATCTTGACAAATAATTGAACGTTTCAGCTCTCCCGCAATCTTTCAGCCCAACCAGTCCCCATACTGAATATTGAAGTGATCCCGGAATCCGGAATCAACTAGTGTCCGAAATCCGAACAGATTAGTAAACATCGTCTATAGTCATGCAAGTTATTTAATATTAATAGTTTATAAATATACCTGGCAGGAATTATAAATGGGCGTGTAAGTTTTCCCTACAATCCAGTAAATAAATTTTCAATATCGAAATATTCAGTTTTTTATGTAAACTACTCATTTTATTAATGTAATGAGCTTCAATGACGGTTTGGAATGATTTTTGCGAGGGTTAACTTTAAGGAGAATTGTGAGCGAAGAAGCTCCGATTGCTCTCCGAATATACGTTCGCTGGCAGAGAGTTACCTGTAGATTCGAAATATCGAATAAAGGACATACAGTTTGCCCTGAATAAACGGTAATTACCTGCTAAGGATATATTGCCTGTGAATATTCGATTTTGGGGAGCGGGACAGCAAAGGATCATCTTAAAATAGGGATCTCTATGCGTTTAGAAGAACAGTTTCATTCTAATTACAAACTTGTATCCCATCT
>JARRLM010000341.1:0-3631 GCA_037386985.1 Acidobacteriota bacterium
GGAATGATGGCGCTTTATTCTTTGCTGGCCTTTGCCGGCGCCTTCGTGGGATTTCTGCGTTACGATGTAAGGTAAAAGTGTTGAATCGTGCATGAATTTTGTCGGAATCGTTATCGGCGTCGATATCGATGCCGACCCCGAAAATGGTGTTCGAGCCGCTTTGAGCCGTACACAGGATCAAGCCTCCGGCTCTGCCGGAGGTCCTATGACCGGGTGGGGTTTTTCTGAAACATTTCCACAATAATGCCACCCGCGTTCAGATCAATATATGCACCGTGGATGCCGTTGGGCATGCGGATGTCCAGCAAAAGGGTGCAGCCTTTGTCCGTCAGCCGATCGATTTCCTTTTCAATATCGTCAACAGTAACCATGATGTGCTGAATGCCCTCACCTTTGGATTCGAGAAATTCCCGGTGCGGCGATTCTGCTGCAAGGGGTTCCACCAGTTCGAGCTGTATCTCTCCCAATGTCGTTGTCAAAATCTTAGCGTCGGCCAACGCCGGTTTGCCCCGGAACAGCTCCTTCCTGTTCGGGGGTAGTTCCATCTCTTGAAAAGGCCCTATTCCGAGGAACGCCAGCCGCTCTGTGACCTTCTTAACGTCCTTGACTACAACGCCAACCTGTACGAGTTGCCATGATGCATTATCCGACCTTCCCATTGGTTCTCCTTTTAAGAGGATAAGCTTTTTCCGCTCAATCCACGCTCATGTTGTTTCAGTTCTTTAAAAAAGTACTTCCAGCTGCAACCTGAATAAAAATCATCGAAAGCACAAGCTCCCGGGCCATGCTTATGGTGAAAATGCTTTTAGGTGTTCCCGGTTCTTTTCTCATTCTCTAGAATGACATTATACCTCCCCTCATTGTTTTGTTTCTTCGGGATCCCTGGTGGTGACCATCAGGGCTTTTTCCCGGCAAGTTGTCCGCGAGGATTTTTGCTTTCTCCCTCCGCCCCATCCGCATATAATAAGCCCAAGTTTCATCGAGATTTACAAAGCAGTTGGCAGCATGTACTCAGCCTTACGGATGATCGGGAGGATTTCCTAATCATAATATTTTCCCTTCAGAGGGAGAGTCTCGATAGGATGCACGATTTTATACACATGCTTTCATTCATCTTATCGGCAAAGGAATTCCTATTAACAAATTAGTAACTCTTGAAGCGGAGGTGCAAATTGAAAAAAAGGATATGGCCCGTACCATTTATCATTATTCTCATCACTGCATTTTCGACATCATATTCTTCGGAAAAACTGAGGGTATTGAATCCGACACCACCGAATAGAATGGTGGATCGCGTACCGCTGACACCCCGGCTCGATACTCTGGAAGGAAAGACGATCTTTCTGGTGGATATCGGTTGGGGAGGCCCGGAGGCGGCTCCCAGCATTTATAAGGAAATGAAAGACTGGTTTGCCCAGAATATGCCGAGTGTGAAAGTGGAGGTCCGAAGTATTAAAGGCTCCTACATGCAGGACCAGCCGGAACTCTGGAAGGAAATTTCCGAGAATGGCGATGCGGCCATGATCGGGATATCCGGTTGAGACAGCTGCACTTCGGCCGTGAGCCGAAACTGCAAGACGCTGGAACAGAAATACAATATTCCCACTGTCGGGGGCGCGGCATCCAATATCATAAATTACGCCCTGAATCACGATTTCAAGTACACCAACGGGTCGCCCATTCGATTTATATCTTTGCCCTTCCCGGTGGCCGGGCAGACTCAATCGGTCCACCACAAATATATTTTTGAGCGCAACGACGTGGTAAGCGGAAAACCGATGATGCAGGCATTCATCGACGCCCTGACCGTTCCCCTGACCGACAGAGAGAAATACAAAGGCCCGGCACCGGAGCCTCCCCCGGAAGAATCCCGCTTTCTTGGGCCGGACACCGAGGAGAACCTGCATCAGCTTTTCAAGGACAAGGACTGGACAGACTATCTGCCCATTGTCCTTCCGACCGAAGAACGGGTGGCAAATATGCTGAAAGGCACTTCCCATGAACCGGAAGAAGTCATCAAGATATTGGACTGGCCGGGAGGCAAGCGGGAAGTTACCGTAGAGAGAGTGGCGACCTGCGCCGTTATGGCCGGCGCCAAACCGGAACATCTACCGGTGATCCTTGCCCTGGCCAATTATGTCCCGTTTGGAAACTCCACGTCCTCCATGGCCAACATAATCCTGGTCAACGGACCCATACGCGACGAAATAGGCATGAATTACGGTACCAACGTCATGGGACCGTATAATGAAGCCAATTCGGTCATCGGCCGCACCTACACACTGATGTCGAAAACCATCGGCGGTCTGCACAGCGAAAAGACGACGTGGAGCACACTGGGAAGCACCATGCAGTACAACAGCGTCTGCATTGCGGAAAACGAGGAGGCGCTGCCCGAAGGGTGGGAGCCTTTTCATGTGCAGATGGGATTCAAACCTAATGACAGCGTCATATCAGTAGGAATTGGCTGGTCCTATATCTCCAGCGTAGTGATGGCCGTTCGGGACCACCCTGCACATATGGTGATGGCCGACGAAATGAAGGCTCTTACAATGGGGTCGGCCACAGTCATTATGGATCCGACCGTTGCCGACCTCCTCAAGGACAGCCAGGGTTTTAAGACGAAAGACCAGCTGAGCAGGTGGTTTTCAGAAAATGTTGAAAAAACTCAATACCCTTCGGGTGAAAAGATAAAACCGTTCAATCAGGCATCCGCAATCAAAATAGTTGTTACAGGAGGCGGAATCCAGACAACCTGGTTTGTGACGGATTTCATGCTTGGGCCGGGCATGCTGGGGGGGAGTACACTCATCGACGACTGGCGTTAGACTTGACTGCCTTTGATGCTTATGAAACAGCGTCCTTGAATTATCGGAATATTAATCCAGAAATGATCTTATCTAATAATTTAAGGACGCTTTTCTAATGTATCCTCATGGCTGGTTGACCCTCAACGCAGCGGAACTTGGGGGACACACCTCTTAAAACTTTCACAGCCGGTGCTCCTCCACCGGCTGTGATTGACTATCAATGTCTATCGGGGAACACGGATTCTTTGCTGATTGTCAAATGCTTCTTTTTTGATGGCGGCCTGATGTTAAAATCGCCGCTGCAGCGTCATTATTTCCATTGAATATATGTCCGATGGGGGATATCGATATGAAAGCAATGCGTCTTTCCTTATGGCTTTTCGTCGCCTTAATCAACCTGACGATTGTTACGCTACCTGTACTGGCACAGGATGATTGCGCAAATCTGGCAAAGCAGAAATTGGATAATGTAACGATTGCTTCGGCCGTCTTCATGGATGACCCTGAAGGGTTCGAACTGCCCCAGACTCCCGGAATGTTCGGCACTCGTGCGGGGCTTAAGACAACGGCTCATTTCTGCCGGGTCACCGGGTTTATACAGCCGGTCGAGAATTCGCATATTCATTTCGAGGTATGGCTGCCGCCTGCGGACAAGTGGAACAACCGGTACTTCGGCGTCGGCAACCCGGCATTCGAGGGGGCGATAAAATATCAGGGTCTCCAGAACGCCCTTGAAGCGGGCTTTGCGTAGGCTTCAACCGTTACAGGCCACCTGGATCCCGGCCACAGATGGGCGACGGGCCAACCTGAACGGCTGGCGG
>JARRLM010000342.1:0-6209 GCA_037386985.1 Acidobacteriota bacterium
CGGTCTAGTTCCTTATCCCTCACTTCCGAGTATCGCTTCTCAATGCGTTCGGTCCTGGTTATCTTGCCGGCTTCCCTGTTCCAGATCCCGACCGTGTAGGTCCAGGTTTCAGGTTGCCCCTGCCTTTCCGCCGACGAAAGCACCGCAGGGCAGCCGAGGAATATCAACAACATTAAAAGGGGGTTAGAAGGTTTCAGCACAAGCCATGTTCCGCGTTTGAAAAGAGCATTATCGGTGCGCTCGAAGGATTCGACATCTCAAGCAACTATTTTAGCCGTGAATTTCCCTCCCCAAAACCCAAAATGTTCTTAATAAATTTACCTGAATGTGTAGAAACTTCACCGAAAGTTCGGTCGACAGGTTCAGGTGGAGTTGGTTTTTGTGAAATCTTTTCTGCACCGATCCCACATTTCAAATACCGAAATGAACAATCGGAGTGTATATTGGGCACATGTTTTCTCCCCCCATGTTACAGAATTATCTCTTTTGAAGGAGTCACCTTATGGCTGGAGGCAAAAAAGCTGACAAGAAAAAGGCAGGAATCTCAGATTACTCCAGGCGCGATTTCCTGGCTGGCAGCGGAGCTGTCTTAGCCGCATGCACACCGGTAGCTGCGGCCATTCCTCCTGCATCCCCGGCGCCTGCAAAAACCGATTATCCTCCATCCAAAGGATACCTGGTATATGACGGCAAGAAGTGCGCGGGTTGCACCACATGCATGCTCGCCTGTTCCCTGACCCACGAGGGTGTTCAGAGTATCACGCTGTCAAGGATTCAGATTATTCAGGATTCCTTCGGCAAGTTTCCTAACGACGTTATCATGGCTCCCTGCCGGCAATGTGTGACACCCGTATGCGTGGAGCGATGTCCCGTCGGCGCCGTTTATGTTGATGCAGACAATGGGAATATCCGGAGAATCGACAGCGAAAAATGCATCGGGTGCCAAACCTGCCTTTCTGCCTGTCCGCAACAGCCCCACCGTCCGGTCTGGAACCATCTGAAGAAAAAGTCCATGAAATGCGACCTCTGCCTTGATACTCCTTACTGGAAGGAACCGGGCGGAATGAACGGAAAACAGGCCTGTGTGGAATCCTGCCCCATGAAGGCCATCAAATTGGTAACAAAGACCCCCAACCAGAAAGAAACCGAAGGCTACAACGTCAATCTTCGGAACGTCCACTGGCTGAACCTGGGGCTGGTGGATTCGAGCACGGTGGAGCCTCCCGCAGTGGCAGAGCAGCCGAAGACATTATTTAGCGTACCGAAACCCGAGCCCGAGACAAAGGAATAGGAGGGAGGACGATGACAGGCGGATATACAGGAAAGATTTTAAGAGTGAACCTGACAACGAAATCGATCGGTACTATTCCTACGGAAAAGTACGAAGAATACGGCGGCGGCCATGGAATGGGGTCGGCAGTTTTCTTCGACCTTGTCGGGGACCAGCTTCCGTTCGAAGCGTTTGATCCGAGAAACCTCATAATAATGATGAATCACCCTTTTGCCGGTACGTTTATGCCCGGCTCAGGGCGTTGCGAGGTTCAGGGTCTGGCGCCTATGCTTCATCCGATTGAATGGTTCGCACACAGCAATTTCGGGGGGCGTTTTACGGCCCAGTTGAAATTTGCCGGCTGGGACGGCATTGTCGTCGAAGGCGCCTCGGACGAACCGGCCTGGATCAACATCATCAACGACAAAGTCACGATTGAGAGCGCCAAAGGCATATGGGGTATGGACACCTGGGATACCCAGGAGGAAATTTCCCGGCGCGTAATGCCCGATTTGAAATACGGCGAATGGGCCGAAGTAGAAGACAGCTTCACCACTCAGGTCCCGGCCGTGGTCTGCTGCGGGGTAGCCGGGGAAAACAGGAGCCGCATGGGCGCCCTGCTGCACGGACCCGGATCCCAGGCTGCCCTGGGCGGTTTCGGCGGGGTCTTCGGATCGAAAAATCTCAAGGCCATAAGCGCCCTGGGGACCGGTCACGCACCCATAGCCGATCCTGAGGCGTTTATGGAAGCCCGGCTCTGGTTCCGCCAGTTCCTGTGGGACGTGGACGATCCGCGCAGGAAGGATATGGGAGGCGGGTTTTACTTCTGGTTCAACGGATCCCCCGCCGGAGCGAATGTAACGAATAATCCGTACTTCGGGGCCAATGCTATTCCCCTCGTGCCTGCGCGCGCGGCCGCATGCGCTTCCTGTCCCCGGGCCTGTCGCCAGCGACTGGCCAGCGGGGACAGCAACGAATCGGTCTGTGCCGGTACGGCGGCCGTCCGGCTCGAAGGCGCCAGTCAGAAACTGACCCGCCAGGCCAACGACCTGGTGCAGAAATACGGCCTCAGCCACTGGCATTTCATGCCTATGCAGGGCTATATCCAGTCGCTCCACAGGCGGGGACTCCTGGGCAAAGGAAAGAAGATCGAAAGCGACCTGCCGATGGACCAGTTCGGCACCATGGGATTCCTGGACATGCTTATGAACCGGATTGCCACCCGCCGTGGCGTAGGCAACGACCTGTCCGAGGGTCTGGCCCGGGCTGCAATAAAATGGGGGACCTATGAAGAGGACATGAAATCCGGGGATCTTAACCTTGCCTATTGGGGCACAGCCATGCACTACGACCCCAGGTCTGAAGCGGAATGGGGTTTCGGAGCGCTGATGGGAGAGAGGGATCTGATGCTGCATGCTATCGCCAACTATCCCCTCCACTGGATGCCGGAATCGTTCAATATGGCCGGCAAAGAGCCGTACCTGACCGCCGAACAGGCGGTCCGGATCACGGCGGATGCCATGATTCCCTACGAGGGGGACGTCTTCATGCTCGATTACAGCGACGGGCCCACCGGGATCTACTCGGAACACAAAGTCAATCCGGTCGCCTGGGTCAAACACTACGACAAATTCTGGATCGTCTCCAACGGCTTCTGCGGCTGGAGATGGCCCATGTGCTTCACCTGCAATTCGGCCGACAACCGGGGGGCGACACCCCAGGCCGAACCCAGGTTTTTTAATGCCGTTACGGGAAAAAACATTACGTTCGCCGACGGCATGGAACTCGGGCGCAAGATCTTTACGCTGGACCGGGCCATCTGGACGCTGCAGGGGAGGGATCGCGCTATGGAAGTCTTCCCGGATTATATCTACGAGAAGGATTCCGTGGGGGAAACGCTCCCGATATACGATCATAAAACTAAGAAATGGTCTTTCTCGAAGAGTTCGGGACGAAAGCTGGATCCAGTCAAGGTCGAAGAGTGGAAGACCAAGTTTTACGCGTTCGAAGGCTTTAACACCGCCAACGGTTGGCCGACGAGAAAGACTCTCGAGGATATGGGCCTGAAGAAAGTGGCCGACTGTATGCAGAACAAAAACAGATTAGGTTAAAGAGGAGTGAGCAATGAAAAGTAAGTTTCTATGGTCAAAATGCCTGCTGTTATTTGCCGTTCTCGGAATTTCTGTCGTTGCAATACTGTCGACTGCATACGCTGAAGACGCAAAAATCACCGTGCTGAATCCCGCCGTTACGGAGAAGCTGGCGGAACGCGTTCCTCTGGTGCCGCGGCTGGCCGGCCTCGAAGGCAAAACCGTCTACCTGGTGGATATGAACTATGAAGGGATCGGAGGTGGAAACGCAGTACGGCATTCCAACCGTTTCATTGGCGAATGAAAACGTTGTGTCTTTCGGAATCGGCACCCATTTCAAATACAGTACCGGCATGCCTCTGCGCTTTGTCGGCATGCCCTACCCGTTTACGGGCCTGAGCGACGCAATGCTGAAGTCCTATTTCGACGGCAGGGATAATGTCAGCGGCAAGCCTTTAATGGAGGCTATCGTCGACTGTTTGACTACACCCCTTACCGATGAAGAAAAAATTGCAGGGCCTTCTCCCGACGCGGTGGCCGAGCCCAGATTTCTCGAGCCGGACACGGAAGACAATCTTCAGCGCCTCTTCAAAGACAGAGACTGGACCGACTTCAATCCTATCATACTCCCGACGGAGGAAAGAGTGGCCGCAATGCTCGAAGGCACCAGTCACAAGCCGGATGAGGTTGTCAAAGCAAACTCCGGTACCTTCGGAACGACCCGGCCATTCACGGTAGAAAAGGTTGCCATCATCGCGGTCATGGCCGGCGCCAAACCCGAATATCTGCCGGTGATCCTGGCGGTCGCCAGCCAGGCGCCGTAATCGGACTCAACCACTTCCAACGCGAGCATGGTGCTGGTGAACGGCCCCATACGCAACGAGATCGGAATGAATTACGGCATAGGAGCATTGGGTCCAAACGCCGAAGCCAATTCCGTCATCGGCCGCAGCATGGTCCTGATTCATAAAATCATCCAGGGTTACAAGGAGGGTGTGAGCGGCTACTCCTCCCCGCTGCTCTACAACTACATGACCATAGCCGAGAACGAGGAGGCGCTTCCGGAAGGGTGGCAGCCTTACCATGTGCTGATGGGTCACAAGCCCGAAGACAGCGTCCTCACAATCCTTACGGGATGGAACTTCGTGAACTGCGGGGGATCGGTTGTGGAACATTACGCTCCCCAGCTTTTAATGAGGGATTTCACGCGGGCTCTGGCGGCAATGGGGTCGGTGACTCTCATTATGGATCCGTCGGTGGCAGAACTGCTTAGAAACGCCCAGGGCTTCGAAACAAAGGGGGCGCTTGGCGAGTGGCTGTCAAAGAATGCAGTCGTGCCCGCGGAAACTTACTGGGCGAATTCCATTGCTTCCGGCATGATGGGCCCAATGGGCGACCAGGGACTTGAGCCTTATGCCACCTGGAGAAAAGTCCCGGGCGACACGCTGATCCATCATCTGCCCAACGCGAATAACATACGGACAATCGTGGTAGGCGGAGAAACGGCCAGCGTATGGTTCATCACCGATTTCATGGGCGGCCGGGGCGTGTCGATCGACACCTGGAGGTAATTTTCATTGCCGTGAACCACCACTTCCAGCGGCGTGACATGAAAGGGCTCTGCTGTCCCGGGAAGGTTAGGGCCTTGTTACGGTCAACTTGACAGTACCATAACACCTAATGCGAATATCCGAACCCCCCGCCTCCGGGAGTTCGTATGATGAGCTGATCCCCGGCATGGACCGAAAGCTGTACCTTGCCTTCCAGTATCTCGGGGATGGAACTTCCGAAACGCATCAGTTCGTTCCGGCCCGGCTTCCCTGCTTTCCCGCCTTCCAGTCCGAAAGGCGGATACTCGCCCCGACGCTCGGACAGTATCGACACCTTGAGAGGCCGTAGAAATTCGAGGCGACGGACAACGCCATTTCCTCCGGATTGTTTCCCCGTTCCACCGGAGTTGTGACGGACGGAAAATTCGCGGACGAGCACGGGATAGCGGCGTTCGAGAACCTCCACATCGGTCATGCGCGTATTCGTCATGTGAGTATGCACGGCATCAGCGCCATCCGCGTCCTTTGTAGCGCCGCTGCCGCCGCAGATGGTTTCGTAGTAGCCGAATGTCTGATCTCCAAACGTAAGATTGTTCATGGTTCCCTGGCTGGCTGCCGCCAGCCGCAAAGCGCCAAGCAGCACATCGATCCGCTGTTAAGGGGTATTTCTTCTTGGATCATGCAGCGGAAGACATACAGAACAGCCGCTGTCGTAATCGCCCGGTTGGCATTAAGATTGCATCCGGCGTGAGCAGCGACATCTCCCGTAATGGGACCGAGTGGCGCCGATGTGCCCGTGAAGTCCACGGTAGCCGAATGGCCTGCGATGTGGACAGCTGCCCTGATCACCGCGCCGTTGTCAAGATGGTCGATCATGGAATACTCCCCATCGGGCATTGCACGCAGCACCAGCCGCACCTTTTCCTCGGCTGCATGCTGGATATGACGCATATAGTCCTGTACGACATGAAGCGAACAGCTCTGGACCAGTTGCCGCAACTGCAGAACTCCGCAGTTGTTCGCAGCAACCTGGGCGGCGATATCGGAAATATTGTCCTGAACCGCTCTGGTAGGGTAAGGACCGGAAAGCAGCAGCTGCCGCAAGGATTCCTCGCATGTCCTGCCGCGTTCCATAAGCTTGAAGTTGCGGATCAGAATCCCCTCTTCACCGAGGTTGCGCGAAAACGGGGGCATGCTTCCAGGGACGATCCCGCCGATTTCCGCATGGTGGGCCCGGCTGGCTGTCAGAAACAGCAGTTCGTGCGTCGATTCTTCATGCACCGGTGTCACGACCGTTAT
>JARRLM010000342.1:6218-8372 GCA_037386985.1 Acidobacteriota bacterium
ACACATCCCCTGGCTCCATGTCCGGGTTATCTTCGAGAATGCGCTGCACAGTTTCGCTCATGGCACCCAGATGGACCGGGATATGCGGGGCATTGACAACCAGCCCTCCCTGCGGGTCGAAAATGGCGCAACTGAAATCCAGCCTTTCTTTCACATTGGTCGAAATGGATGTCTGCTGCAGAGTAATACCCATCTGTTCTGCTATAGAAGCAAACTGGCTGTTGAAAACTTCCAGGTGCACAGGATCGGGAGAGCTGGTTTCCGGGGAGCGCACCGGTCCTTGTGAGGCGTCGGCGGCCTCATAGATCAACAGCAGTTCTCCACGGCCGGTCACACTGGCGGAAAATTCAGGATCGATATTTACTGTGGATGTGGATTCGGATACAACGGCAGGCCCCGAAAGAACATCTCCAGGGTGCAGCTCTTTACGAGGAAACACTCCGGTTCTGAGGAGACGGCCGCCGAACCATGCTTCAACGATCTGGGCAGGGACGGGCTCGCGCGGCCTGGGCCTGACGGCAGTCTCGACCGGGTCCGGAGTCCGGCCAACTACTTCTACACGCGCCGCGACAATCTCGATTCCGCGCCCCTGGTGGGCATAGCCATAGAGCTGACGGTGAAGGTGCTCGTACCTGGAAGAATAATCCCCATCGTCGCCCGCCACAACGTTGATCACGGTCTCCAGTCCATTGTAACGCATATCGAGCGAGCGGACCACAGGCGCGATGTTCCTGTTCTGAACCCCCTCTTGCCGTACTTCGTCGCGCGCTTCGTCTTCCATTCGAGTAAAAACAGGCTCCAAGCGGCTCAACGTTTCCTGAGAACAGGGGGCGAAAACTGCCCGTTCACGGAACCGCCGCACATCGGCCAGTCCGATGCCATAGGCACTGAGGATCCCTGCCAAAGGATGGATTAGAATCCGTCGAATGCCCAACGCACGAGCGATCTCGCAGGCATGCTGGGCACCCGCTCCACCGAAACTGACCAGAACGTAGTCGGCCGGGTCGTAGCCTTTCGCAATTGAAATTTTTCGAATGGCGCGCACCATATTGACATTAGCAATCTGCCGGAAACCTTCAGCCAGTTCGATTGGAGTATACGGCTTTCCCAGGGGTGAAAGTGCAATCTCTTTACACATATCTTCCAGCCTTGATGCCACAGCTTGCTTCGAGAGCGGGAATGGGAAGCTGGAGGGGATGATACGCCCCAGAAACAAATTCACATCCGTAACGGTCAACGGACCTCCTCGTCCGTAGCATGCCGGTCCCGGATCGGCGCCGGCACTCTGCGGGCCCACGTGCAGCTTGACGCCGTCGAAACCACACACGCTGCCGCCGCCTGCCGCCACGGTTTCTATAGCCAGCATGGGGGCAACAATTCGAACTCCTGCTTTTTCCGTTTCGTACTCCAGGTCATACCTGCCGTCGAATCGTGAAACATCGGTGCTTGTACCGCCCATGTCGAAGCCTATCGACTTGTCAAAGCCCGAACGCTGGGCTACGCGTGAAAAACCGATCACACCCCCGGCCGGTCCGGATAGAATACTGTCCTTCCCCACGAAATAGTCGGCATCCACCAAACCGCCTGCGGACGTCATCATCTTCAGGCGACTGTGCGGCAACACTTTTCGCAAACTGTGCACATAGTCGCGCAGTACAGGGTTCAGGTAAGCATCCATAACCGTTGTGTCGCCCCTTGAAACGACCTTGATGAGCGGCGACAGACGGCTGGATACGCTGATCTCCCTGAAACCCGCTTCGCGGGCCGCTCGCTCGACTATCTGTTCATTGGCCGGATTAGCGAAGGAATGAAGGAAGCAGACGGCGACAGACTGGATTCCATCCTTTCTTGCCCGGTCCAGCTTTTCTCGCACGGTCTGCGCGTCAGGTGACACGAGAACTTTGCCGTCGGAGGTTACTCGTTCGTCAACTTCAATGACTCGCTCGAACAGTGGGGCCGGTTTGCGGATAGCCAGATCGAAAAGACGGGGTCTATTCTGATTGCCGATCAGCAGCACATCGCCGAATCCGCGCGTGGTCACGAAGGCAGTGCGGGCTCCGTTTCGCGTCAGCAGCGCATTCGTTCCGCGGGTCGTCCCCAGACGTATTCTGCACCGGGGAACGGGCTGATCTATCCCCAAGCCCAGAATTCGTC
>JARRLM010000343.1:0-3609 GCA_037386985.1 Acidobacteriota bacterium
CTTTTTAAAGACCGCCAGCGGGATGGAACGGTTCAGCGTATGGACTGCCGGCTCGACAATCAATTTTCTTAATAGAGCGGGGATATGAGAATAATATTGAAATATGCTGTCCTTGGCGTACCGTTCATTCCCTCCGAACAGCTCATCCCCGCCGTCTCCGGCAAGCAGGTACCGAACCCCGGCTTCAACTGCAAGTTTTGCACAATAGTATGAGGGGATTATTGAAGAATTGCCGAACGGTTCGTCATATGCCTGGTCTGCCTTGGGAATTAAAGACAGTATGTCTTCGGGAGTGACAAAGTATTCATGATGGTCGGCTCCGAAATTTCGAGCGGCAATTCGGGCATATTCGATTTCGTTGTATCGGGCGTCATCGAAGCCGATTGAAAATGTTTTTGGAGGCTCCCGGGTGATTCTTCCAACAAGACCGCTTATGGAACTGCTGTCGGTCCCGCCGCTCAGAAAACAGCCGAGGCCCTTATCCTCGTCGGATCTTTTAACCGTACGCGCAACGGCGGAATGAATCGCGTCGAAAGTTTTGGATGCCCATGTCTTCTGATCGAGACCGTCCTTTTCATTGTATGTCATATCCCAATAGGGATGGGAGGTGACCCTGGGGCGTGAAACCAGCAGGTGCCCCGGTTGAAGACGCAGTGTGTCTTTGTAAATGGTTTTGGGAGCCGGAATGCAGCTGTACTGAACGTATTCCAGAACAGCTTGCGGTTCGACCTCGGGAGAGGTATTGAAAAAGTCTTTTAAAATGCGGAGGTCGGAAGCAATCCCCAGTGCCTCCCCGGCTTCCTTGTAAACAATTCGACGAACGCCGTGGTGATCGGTCCATGCTTTCAGGATATTCTGCTTCAAATCGTAAAGCATTATGCCGAACCAACCATGCAGGTTTCGGATAAATGCATCGCCTTTTATTTCGTAGAGTTGGGCCAGGTACCGGGCCGGATTCCGATTCGCATCGATAAAGTCCTCGCAGGTGTCTGTGCCGAGCAGGTCCGTGTGGCAGATCAGCGCCAGCCCGGAGGAATTGTACATAAACCCGGACAGTTCACAATCCCCCTGGATCTGCATAAAAACATTGCCCTGGGCAAAGGTCCGGCGCTGAGAAAGTTCAGGGAAAATATCATGATGAGACCAGCGTTGAATCAATGATTCGGGGATGATCTCTTCGGGAGTGTTGTTAGCGTATGCGCAGAAATGAATCATAATGAAATAACAGGTTGTGTGGAATTAATGAGTTGCTTTAGACCCGGAGGAAACGGCCTGATTGAAGATTCCGTCGAAAGCAAGCAGATTTTTGTCCCAGTTGAAGTTGTTATCAAGATAGTTGCGGCAGGCAGCGACCCTGTCTGCTGATAAGGATTCCCCCAGTAACCTGATAATGTTTTCGGCGATATCCGCGGCGCTGTCCGCTATCGTAATCGGCATTTTTCCGGTTGCATTGAATCCGGCAGCAGCGGCGGAAGTTGTAACTACGGGAATGCCGGCTGCGACAGCTTCAAGAATCTTGTTCTGAATCCCTTGAGAAATGCGCATGGGGATAACGGAGACTTTTGCTTTTTCCATGTATGGGCGAACATCCGGAACAGTACCGGTGACTGTGATTCCGTCTCTATTGCCCAGTTTTCGTACAGCGGGTGTAGGCTGGCTGCCTACAATCAGGAATTGTGCAGTGGGGCGAACAGACCGGACCAGGGGGAAAATATCATTGGTAAAGAAAGTGACCGCATCTATATTGGGATAGTAGTCCATGGCGCCTGTGAAAATAAGGATGTCGGAAGATTTTTCCGGCCTTGATTCAGAAAAATATTTGATATCGATACCGTTCTGTACAAAATGAATCTTGTCCCTGTAATTATTGTCAAGAAGATGCCGGGTTTCGCGGGCTGAAACAAATATGGAAGCGTCATACGCCCTTACCATTTCCCTTTCAAATTCCGCCATTTTCTTTCCTTCGTACCTGTAAAGCCAACTCATCGGAACCGCTTTGTATTCAGCATATTGAAGCCATTTCGAAGCGTCGGAGTCGACGAAGTCCAGGAATTTGGGAATTCCATTAATGTTCGCTGCGTATGGAGCCATTGAGGATGAATACACAAATATGGCGTCGTACTGAAAGGTATTGAGCCGATTTCTGACTTCCCCCCACATTTGAGGATGTGAAAAGTATCCTTCTGTCAAAGGCTTTCTCCTGAGCATTGAGAGGATGCTCAGGATACGCTGGAGCCGGCAATTCAAGGGAATGAGCGTTACGTCGCTGCAGTATTTTTTTAGCGGTTTGTCGAATTCAAGTTCATCGGGATTATGGCAAAAGGCGAGCAGGTCTATTTCGTGGTTTTTACTGAAGTGCCTGATCTCATGAAACGAACGTATTTTATCGCCTTTGTTGGGGGGGTAGGGAACTCTATGGGACAGAAATAGTATTTTCAAAAAGGATCTTTCTATGAAAGGCTTAAGTCATAGCACCTCCGGCAGAGCCGGAGGTTTGATTATGTGAGCCGCTCGATGCGGCACCAACAGCATGATCGGGGTCGGTATCGGGATCGCAGTCGGTTTCGATATCGACCCCGATAGCGATACCGATACCGAATGTGTATGTCTTTTAAACGACGATAAAAACCTGGCTTTGTATGTCAAACAAACGAGAGATCATTCCCTGTAGACTCCCGGATCTGTCAAACCTTTGCTGCCTCCCCGGCAGAGCCGGGGTCTCCCGACGGATTAGCTAACGTTTGTAAAGTTCATCCAAACATTCTACTGAAGACGATCAAATCAAATGGTTGGCAATAAGCGGACCGAAGGTATTGGCAATCGGCAGCGGCAGTTTTTGCCATAGCCGGATGCTCAATGAAAACTTCGGATTTAAAGGAGATGTATCGGGCAGGGACTTTTGACGAACCAGGTGGTATTGATAGGGCAGATCTTTCATAACCATACCCCAACGCTTCTTGAAATTAAAAGAACCCGTCCCTTTCTTGCTGCGACCGAAATCAAAAACCCGGTACCCGTTTTCGCAGCCGTACTTGATCAGCATCCAATACATAAAGTTGTTCACCCCAAGACGGTTGTATTTCCTGACGGCCCCGCCAAAGTAAGGAAGGATTTCGTCCTTGTAAAAGAGGGTCCAGACCGAGGAGACGAGTTTGTCTTTCCAATGAACGGAAATTATTTTGCATGTGTCTCCAAATTCCTGTATCCCGTTTGCAAACAGTCGCTTAGAGAATACGGGCGTGCCCAGGTCCCGGACGCTGCGGGAATATACCTTATAAAAATCGTCAACCCCGATTTCGTTTACCTTGAACTCAAGCCCGTTCTTGATGCCCTGGCGGCATTCTGCTCTTGTTTTCCTGGGAATGGATGTAAAATTCTTTTCTGGATCGTCCGTAAGTTCCTGCTGAAAAGTGACATAAAGATCTTTAGTTATTAAGGATGGTGTTTCCAGGGCATGCAGATTTCTTAATTCAAGAAATTGAACGTTTTGTTCCTGCGCCAGTTTCTGTGCTTCTGAAAACAGTTTTGTTGATACGGGATCATTGTCTGCCAGGATTCCTCCATAGGCGGCCTGCGGTGTCGAAGTCATTATGCGCCCGAATATTCGGC
>JARRLM010000344.1:0-3595 GCA_037386985.1 Acidobacteriota bacterium
GTTTTCATAGCAGCTCATGTGCGGATAGAGGGCATATGATTGAAACACCATGGCAACATCCCGATCCCTGGCCGGGATCGTATCGACCCGCCTGTCTCCGATCCAGATCTCACCCGTAGATGGCCGGTCCAATCCGGCAATCAGGCGCAGGAGGGTTGATTTTCCACAGCCCGAAGGGCCAAGGACCGTCGTCACTTCCCGGTCCTTGATATCGAATGAAATGTTTTTAAGGGCTTCAGTTTCCTTTGAGAAGCGCCGCGATACATTTATGAGACGAACGGAGGCCATTGTGTCACTCCAATTGACGGTTTTTCACTATTGGCTCGGTCCGGTGATCCAACCGTGATCCAATTAACCCACTCTTTCCATGGCAGATTCAACCAATAATTTATAAATAACAGTGAAACTATGTAAAAATTATATAGGAGATTTTATTGAGAAGGATTATCCATATTGCACAGGAGGTGTATGCGCGATGGCTCGTTTAATGAAGAAGCTTTCCAAGACACGCGGATTGATGCCTGGAACCGTTGTGTTCGTCGGTGAAAAGAAGCTTGATAAGACACAGATACGGATTATTGATTATGACGAAAGCAACATCGAAGAAAAAACCGTTTCGACCATCGAGGAGTGTTTCCCGTTTAAGGAAAAGCCGACGATCACCTGGATTAATATTGACGGTCTGCATGAAGTGGATCAGATTGAAAAAATCGGCGACTACTTCAATATACATCCTTTGATCCTGGAAGATATTGCCAATACGGGCCAAAGGCCGAAACTGGATTCTTTCGAAAACAGTTTGTTCCTCGCATTGAAGATGCTGACCATCAAAAGAGACAGCAATAAAATACAATCGGAACAGTTCAGTTTTGTGGTGGGACGCAATTTTGTCATTTCTTTCCAGGAAAGGATTGGAGATGTTTTCGAACCGGTCCGTAACAGAATACGAAAACAGAAGTCACGAACACGTTTTATGACCAGCGACTACCTTGCCTATATATTGGTGGATGCTGTCGTGGACGGCTATTTTTCGGTTCTGGAGACCATAAGTGAACGGATCGAAGCGGTTGAGGAACAATTGATCAAAGACCCCGGTCCCGAGGACCTGGAAGTTATTTATGAACTGAAGAGAGAATTGATCTACATGCGCAAGGCGGTCTGGCCGCTGCGTGAAGTCATCGGTGGGCTGGAACGGATGGAATCGGACTTCGTCCAAGATTCCACTCACATATACTTGAGGGATCTGTACGAACACACCGTCCAGGTTATCGATACGGTCGAGACTTTTCGCGACATGGTTTCGGGTCTTCTGGACATATACCTGTCGAGCGTCAGCAATAAAATGAATGAGGTCATGAAAGTTCTGACCATCATTGCGACAATCTTCATTCCCCTTGGATTCCTGGCGGGAATTTATGGAATGAATTTCGACACTTCAGTCGGTTCGTTCAATATGCCGGAGTTGGGATTGCGCTACGGCTATATTTTATTCTGGGCATTAGCCTTGTTGATCAGCGGGACGCTGTTCGTCTTTTTCAAGCGCAAGAAATGGCTGTGATCGGGATGGCTTATCTGCCCGGGCAATCCGCATTTCTTGGGGAGTTCCCCTTACTCAGTTCCGCTGTCCATTACAGCCTGAAAAGGGGGCGGTTTCAGGATTGGGTGATATCGTTTTCATCCGGTGGTTTTTGAGTGGCGTTGTTCATATCCAGTCCGAGGGCTCTGGCTCTTTTTTCCCACTGCTGTCTGGCCAGCACCTGCATGTCTTCTACACGATCCATTTCATCGATGATCTCGAGTCCCAACAGCGTTTCCACGACATCCTCGAGTGTCACAATTCCTTTGGTTTCTCCATACTCACCGGTAACTACCGCAATATGCTGGCGCCGGTCAAGCAGGGTGTCCAGGAGTCCGGACAACGAAAGGTTTTCAACTACAAACAGAATGTCTCTTTTTAATGATTCGATCTTTACATGGTCTTCGTTTTTAGCCTTGTACAGGAGAAGGTCTGTTTTCAGTACGAATCCCGAAATATTGTCCAGGTTCTTCTTATATACCGGAAGGCGTGAAAAGGGTGTTTGCGATATGGAATTCATTGCTTCCAAAACGGTCATATCCTGCTGAAGCGCCGATATCACCGTTCGCGGTGTCATGACATTCGCAACCTTCAGGGAACCTAATTTAAAAAGATTGCGCAGTATGCGCGATTCGCCCCTTTCGAGCTCCCCGGTCTTTTCACCGATACTCGCCATTGCGATGAATTCATCACGGCTGAAAACATGCAGCCCTTTTTTTCTGGCGATCAATCGGGTTACCCACTCTGAGATTTTGATCAGCGGATAAAGGCTAAAGATAAGTCCGCGTATGAAAATTGCCGTCGGTTTTGCTAATTTTCTCCAGAAGACAACTCCCAGGGTTTTGGGAATGATTTCCGAAAGAAAGAGAATCATTAATGTCATAACTGCTGAAAAAAGTCCGAACCAAGCGCTTCCGAATACAACTGTCGCTTCGGCGCCCGAACCGATGGCGCCTACGGTATGCGCAATCGTGTTTAAGGTGAGAATAGCCGCCAGAGACTGGTCCACGTTATCCTGCTTCAATCTTCTTAAAAGAGGCGCCAGTTTGGAGTTCTTTTCATGAAGTCCTGCGATGTAAGAAGGGGTAATGCTCAGCAATACCGCCTCCGCTATGGAGCAGAGAAAAGAAAAAACCAGAGCCAGCAATACATAGGTCAACAGCAGTAAAACATCGGTGTTCGTGTATGAAACGGCGGATGTTTGAGAGTTTAGTGTCTCTGCTGCATGTGACGAGTTCGCCGAAAAGAATATGCAGCATAAGGTGACGGGCCGCCAGGCTCGTCTGGAAATCCATTCCATTGCGCTGCTCCGTTTATTCTGCGTGTTTAAGAATGCTGCATTGGGAGCATACCACCTCGGACCGCATTTCTCACAGCTATCATTTTCAACATCTGTTTTAAACGCAGATAAATAAAATTACCGAGCACATCTGAGAATACGGCTGTTGTGGCAAGAAATCGGATTTTGTGGCAGAATGATAAGACAGAACCACGGGCACGTCCCAAACGGCGCCCAAGGAAAATGCCTCAACGCACTATAGTGTAATAGAGCGCAGGGAAGTACCTTAAGCTTTCCATACGTGTAACTAACGAAGTAAACAGGAGATGTCCAGTGCCTAATGAGCCAATAACAGAACGTTATACGCGGGAACGATTTCTGAACGAGGGGAAAGCAATTCTATCCATAATCGAGCAAGCACAGACACTCAAGGAAGCGAGAAGGAATCTTTACGCTCATGTTACCGAAGGTCAATTCGAAAAAGGTGGAATGGACTCGAGTTCCATCAATACCTTTCTTCATGTCGTTCGCGATTGCGCCCGGATATGGAGGGGAATCCTTCTGTCAAGCTCGGAAAAGGCTGCGGGTTTCAGCGTCCTGAAGGCTTTGTGGGATATCTCTCGAGGAAATGACCGGCCGGATCTTCAGCCCGCTTTTTATGCAGATATGATTCACCTGTCCCGGGGGCTGGCGGGGAAGCTCGCACCTCTCCGGACTGAAGTCATGCCTTTAGAAAGCGA
>JARRLM010000345.1:0-3584 GCA_037386985.1 Acidobacteriota bacterium
AAGGCGATAGCGATGATGCCCGGATCAAAAACAAAGGGAACAGAAAGGATGCGTGCGCCCACCGCAGCCGCCACAATTCCTAAAATGATGCCGATCAGCCCCCCAAAAGAAGACAGCACGACGGCTTCGACCAGAAACTGCATCAAAACATCCCGCTCCAGGGCGCCGATGGCCAGCCGGATGCCGATCTCCCGTGTTCTTTCCGTAACCGATACCAGCATAATATTCATGATTCCGATTCCACCGACCAAGAGGCTTACTGCCGCTACTGCACCCAGCAGTCCGGTAAGTGCGCGGGTCGTTCCGGTCATTGTGCTGACGAGTTCCTGCATATCTCGGACATGGAAATCGTCCTCCTGGTCCCTGGCAATACGACGACGTTCACGCATCAGCCGCTCGATATCCTGTTCGACTTTTTTGGTAGAAACACCGTCTTCAGCTGAAACATAAATTCTGCTCACATCAATATTTCCGGCGATGCGACGCTGAAGCGTGCGCAATGGGATAAGCACGAAGTCATCCTGATCTGTCCCAAAGCTGGACTCCCCCTTGGATTCGAGAACGCCGATCACCTGGCATGACAGCTTTTCCAGACGAATCGTGTTGCCCATAGGGTTCTGGCCGCCAAAGAGTTCTTTACGCACGGTTGCCCCAAGGATGCATACGTCTTTTCCGCCACGGAGTTCACTGTCTGTGAATAGCCGCCCGCTCTCTAACTGCCAGTTTCGGACCTGCAAGTAGGCACGAGTGGAGCCGATAACCGAGGTCACCCAGTTTTCATTCCCGTAAATTACTTGTGAGGTTTTAGAGGCCATCGGTGCTACCGCAGCAAGTCCGGAGATTTCCCGGGTAATGGCGTCTGCATCTTCCACTTTAAACATGCCGCCGGTTGATTGGGTGCCCCCGGGACCGTGTCGGTGCTGGCCAGGTCTGATCTGCAAAAGATTGGTGCCCAGTTTTCCGATATCAGTGGTCACCTTCATCGTCGCCCCTCTTCCAAGGGTCACCATGGTAATCACGGCAGCTACGCCAATAACAATGCCCAGGATGGTCAGCGATGAACGCATGAGATTTCGCCTGATTTCCCGCAAGGCCAGCAAAGTTGTTTCCCTTAGCATTATGGTATCTTCCCGTTTTCCTCTTCAGTATCGATGACCCCGTCGAGAAAACGAATGATTCGTTTTGCATAAGCTGCCATATCGGCATCATGGGTCACGAGAACGATGGTAATGCCATATTCGCGGTTGAATGCGGCAAGCATCTCCATAACTTCACGACTGCGGGCAGAATCCAGGTTGCCGGTGGGTTCGTCGGCCAGCAGCACCTTTGGATCGGTAACGATGGCTCGAGCAATAGCAACCCGCTGCTGCTGTCCGCCCGAGAGTTCACCGGGTGTGTGTGTTTCCCACCCTTTGAGCCCAACCGCTTCAAGGGCTTGCAAGGCGCTTTTCCGCCGCTCATGGGCAGCGATGCCGCGATAAACCAGGGGCAGTTCCACGTTTTCTAAAGCCGAGGTACGATTGAGAAGATTGAAGCCCTGAAACACAAATCCCAGATAATGCCGGCGTAACAGAGCGCGCTGGTCGCGAGACAATTTCCCCGCATTGACACCTTCAAAAAGGTAGGCGCCTCCGCTGGGAGTATCTAAACAGCCCAGAATATTCATACAAGTCGACTTTCCCGACCCGCTTGGTCCCATCACGGCCACAAACTCACCCCGTCCAATGTGCAAATCTATTCCACGAAGGGCTTGCATGGCTGCGGAACCCGTGCCGTAAACCTTGGTTACACCTTGGAATTCTATGAGGGAATGTTCGTTGATTTGTGTGGATAAGGTCGTCTTCTTCATTCAGATCTCTTTGTATCGACAATGAGCGGCACACCCGGTTCAATGTCACCGCTCGTCACTTCGGTCATTCTGCCGTCAGTAGCACCTATACCTATAGGAATAGCAATAAGTTTCCCCTCGTGCAGCGTCCAGACGTTCTGCAGTTTGTTGTCGGCAGTCGATTCTTTATGCTGCCTTGACGGATGCCTGTGTCGACGTGGCAGGAGTTTATTCAGCAAACTGCCGCTGTTAGATGATGTCTCTTTTTCTTTAATAGGCGGGATAAAACGCAATGCAGCATTAGGTACCAGAATTGTGTTCTTCACTTTATTGACGGTGATGTCTGCTGTTGCCGTCATTCCCGGGCGTAAAGAAAGATCCGAATTGTTCACATTCAATACCGTTTTATAGGTGACAACCCCGTTCACGGTCTGAGAACCGTACCGGACCTGGGTGATCCGTGCCGGAAACGTCCGACCAGGATGGGCATCGACGGTGAAAACAGCCTCTTGTCCCTCTTTTACCTGACCCACATCCGCCTCATCCACATCCACATGAAGTTCCATCTGTGTCAGATCCTCGGCGAGGGTGAACAGCACCGGGGCCTGAAACGAAGCCGCCACGGTCTGGCCGGGTTCCACGTTCCGCACAAGAACGATGCCATTAATGGGGGAATGGATGTCCGTTTTTCCCAGATCCGTCTCGTCGGCTTCGAGAGTAGCCTGGGCCTGCGACACCTGTGCCCTTAAAGTAGCCTCTGCGGCCTTTGCCCGATGCAGGGCCGCCTGGGCTGCATCCAGGTCGTGTTGCGACGGCACCATCTTATTGCTTAATTCCCACACCTCCTTTAATCGCACCAGTTCATCTTCCGCCTCTTTAACAGTGGCTTGTGCCTCCAAAACTTTTGCCCGTGCCGATTCCAAAGCAGCTTTTGACTGTAGGGCCTTGGCTTTCAGCTTGTCGGTGTCAAGCTTCGCCAGAATCTGACCGACCTTTACCTGGTCATTATAATCCACTTCGACAGTCTTTATAATACCGGACAACTCGCTGCCCACATCCACCTGATTTGTCGGTTCCAAGGCACCTGTGGCTGTTACCGTCACGGTCAGGTCACCCCGCTGAACTTTTTGGGTCTGATATTGTATGGAATTTGATTTTTTTGTCCCCATCCAAACAACAGCACTCGTCACGATCGCAATGGTCAGGAGGGATAGGAAAAGCCACCGTTTTATGCGCTTTTTGCGATCCGAGGACTGATCAATACCAAGGGTTTGATCGATTTCGATTTCCGGATTTTTATTTGGTTTCATTTTAATATTCCATTTTATTATTCAAATGCTAATTCGTTTTATCGGGCATCAAGGATGTCCACCCACCTCCCAGGGATTTGTACAAAGCGATTAAATTCGACGTCACTCCGCCCTCGCTAACCGCTAATTGATCTTGGAGTGACAACAAGGACCGTTGTGCAATCAGAACATTGCTAAACTCGATGAGTCCGGATGAATACTGTTTTTGAGCAAGCCCAAAAGCGCGGCGGGCTGCTCCAGTTGCTTCAGTCAGCGATTGCCTGCGACTCTGTTCCTTAGCATAGGCAACCAACGCGTTCTCTACATCCTCCAGTGCTGTTAGAACGGTGGACTCGTATCGGATCAGGGCCTGTTCCTGCAAAGCGGACTGTACTTCAATGTTGCTCCGGATGGCCCCGGCATCAAACAGAGGCCAATTGACCGTAGCTCCGATACCATGGGTACGG
>JARRLM010000346.1:0-3581 GCA_037386985.1 Acidobacteriota bacterium
GAAAAGACATTTTTGGCAGCAAGCGGCGTTTTCCCATTCTGAGCCATGAGCCAGAGCAGCTAGTCGATAACTTCTTTATCGGATTTTTCCCAGGCGATGACCTCTACGCCCATGCTGCGCCACGCCGGTTCGAAAAAGTGCGTATTCGCCGTCCTCTCCGGGTGTTTCAGATGGCTGAAGATCTGATCCGCCAATATGCCGCTGGTGTTGGATGTGATGATCGCATCCTCTCTGACAATCGATTCGACCGTTGAAAGAATTTTCTTCTTTATCTCAAGGTTTTCCGTTGCCGCTTCTATAACAAGGTCGCAGTTTTTAAGCTTATCGTAATCTGTTGTGTATTCGACATTGCCCAGGACGGTTTCCACCTGCTCTAGGCGCAGCTTTTTTCTCTCTACCCCTTTTTGTGCGTAGCCTTCAAACCGTTGCTGTGCTTTCTTCAGAGGTTCCTCAACCACATCTACGAGATACAGTTTCTTTTCCGGAAAGGCGAGCCGAAAAGAATAAGCAATATCAGGACCGATGTGCCCGGCGCCGAGCACCGCCATCTCCTCCGGTATCGCCCGGGTGGGCTGGATGAGGTAGGGATTCTGAAAGCTTGGATACAGGTCTTTTGTCGTCATTATAATGTCTCCTCCAAAATATCAACTTGCTATTAATTCACTTTGATTACCAGGGCGGCTCCTGTATCACCTGCCGCACAACCGGCCACCAGTCCATAACCGCCGCCTTTTATGACCAGCTCTTCGATCGCTTCGATGGCCAGCCTCATGACAGTGGGACCTTGCGGATGTCCGAATATGAGAGAGCTTCCGTAATTGTTGAATATCTTGTCGTCGATTCCCATCTCTTTCCGCATGATGATATCGTTGACGGAAAACGGATTATGGGTCTTGACCGCCGAAAGATCGGACACCGATATGCCCGCTTTCTCCAACGCCTTCTGCGATGCCGGAACCGGCGCATTGGGCATATGAGCCTTTTCGGCGCGCGCAACTCCATAAGAAAGAATCTGGATTGTCACAGCCTTGTCGGCAGTAAGCTCGTTCGCTTTCTCCTTTGTAGTGACGACCATACCGGCGTTTCCGTCAGCAGCATGGGTCTGGGAACCGGCGTTTATGATCGAATCCGGCATTGTTCTCAGCTTTGCCAGGCCCTCCGCGGTGCAGGGCGTAATCCCTTCGTCCTCTTCCACCATGATGGTCTTTTTCCTGGAGAGCTGGACTTCCACAGGAAGCATATAGCGCTTCTGAAATTCGCGGTCATTCGCCGTCGACATCAAGTACTTGTTGTATCGATCAACAACCAGGGCATCGGACTCTTCCCGGGTGATGCCGTGCTGTTTTGTAACATTGATAGCCGTGCCCAGGGGGCCGGTGTCGCCGGTCGGTTCAAACATGAAACCGTCAAGCATCCAGCTCTCGAAGTCCGGCTTTCCGCCGAGGCCTGAAGGGTTGGGCCAGAGAATGTTCGGACAGTTCGATGCACGGTCACAGGTCGCCACCAGTGCGTTGGTGTCACTTCCCGCCTCAACAGCGGTTGCAGCAGTTTTGATGGCAATCGTGGAGGTGGCGCACGCCTGCGCGACCCGGGGGCCGGCGAGATAAGGATTGCCAATCAGTGTGGCAAACCAAGGGGCATCATAAAACCACATCTTTTGGGGAATGGTCGCGCCGAAGACCAGACTATCGAAGATATCAGGCGTGATTCCGCGTACTTCAAAGAACTTTTTCGCCGTACCAGCGGCGAGTTGTACAGCATGTTGCGTTTGAAATGATCCCTGCCACTTGCAAAAAGGCGAGCACCAGTATCCTTTGTAGGGAACATATACATTCTTAAACATTTCCAGCTCCTTTCGAATACATTTTTGTCAGATCGTAGCTTGAGAACTTTTAGGTAATGAAGATAGGAATGCAAAACTTCTTCAGGCTTTAAAACGGGCCATACACTTTCTGCAAAAACAAATAATGTCTTCTTACATCACCCTCGCACCATTGTTTGAAACCACCCTGACAGGACCGTTTCCTAAGCCTCAACATACTTGAGGCAGTTCCATAGCAAGCTGCCGACTCTGAAAAAGTCATGCTGGTAAATATGGGGATTCAATCCCATGGCGACTACGGGAACGGATTCGCCACCTCGCAGCTTACCCTTTGCCCGCTTTTTATCGGTGTTCTTCTTCGAAATCTCGAACGCGCTGAGCAATATCTTGGATGCGCAAAAAAACAGATTTCGTGAAATAGAATAGGAGAAACAGAGAATCATAGTCAAGTACGAATTCCCTGATTTGGAACTATATCCTAGCAGATGAAACTATATGGCCAGAATACTCGATACCAAAACGAACAAGTTCATAGCGCAAAACTCCATTCCATGAAATGGAACTATATTTTATTAATTGAAACCACAAGGTGAAACCCTTGACACCAAAACGAACATGTTGATAACGTAAAACTCGATTCCATGGAATGGAACAAATCGGGCTTCTGCCTTGAGGATACGCTCAAGATATGGAAAGGACTTCATGAAAGATCGACAGACACGGGAGCGACGTACAGAAAAGATCTCCCCGTTAAATGCATTCTTTAAACCGAAAAGTGTGGCCATTGTCGGAGCGTCCTCTGATCCCAGGAAACCGGGATATACTGCGCTTAAAAACCTTGTGTCCATGGGCTACCAGGGCACTGTCTTCCCCGTCAATCCGAACGAAGATTCCATACTCGGATTCCGCTGCTATAAGAGTCTGCTGGACATCCCCGAAGCGGTGGAAGTTTGCGTTTTGCTGGTATCTGCGGATCTCACAATGCAGGTTGCACAAGAACTTGCACAAAGGAAAAGCCGGTTCAATGACGTATTGGGAGCTGTATGCATGTCCGCGGGATTCGGAGAACTGAACACACGCGAGGGAAGAGAGCGTGAACAGGAGCTAGTCCGCACTTTAAGGTCGGCTTCCATCAGGCTTATCGGGCCCAACTGCGTTGGAATAATCGATGCTTATAGCGGATTTAACACCAGCTTCGATATTCCGTCTTACCCCAAGGGAGGATTGAGCTTTCTGACTCAGAGCGGCGCATTGGCCACCTCGTTCCTGTTCTGGGCGGATGGGTTGCATCTGGTCGGATTGAGCAAATTTGCTTCCATCGGCAACATGGCCGATGTCGACATGGCTGAATTATTGTTGTTCTTGAAGGCCGATGATTCCACGAAGGTTATCGGAATCTACCTGGAAGGACTGCCAAATCCGAGGGAGTTTTTCAAGATTGCCCGGGAAGTTTCCGCCATAAAGCCTATTGTGGTTCTCAAATCCGGGAAAAGCGACATAGGCACCGCTGCAGCCTTGTCCCATACCGGTGCAATTGCCGGTTCGGATGCCATCTATGATGGAGCGTTCCGGCAGGCGGGCCTCATACGCGCCGGGAGCGTCCCGGAATTCTATGACATGTTGCGGGCATTCGAAAGACAACCGCTCCCTGAAGGAAACCGCGTTTGCGTGCTCACACATATGGGTGGCCCGGGAACGCTTTGTATCGATGAAATATCTGCTGCATCAACACTGCAACTGGCCAAATTTTCTCCTGAAA
>JARRLM010000346.1:3623-4572 GCA_037386985.1 Acidobacteriota bacterium
CTGACGGTTACATCGATTTAACGGCTGCTCATTATGAAAAGCTGCATAACCAAGTGCTGCAGTATCTTTTCAAGGAGCCGAACGTTGACATGGTTTTACAGATTTTGGCGCCGAGTGCATTCTTAAATCAGAAACTGCTCGTAGAAGAAATTTCTAAAGCCTATCAGTCTCAAACAGGCAAGAAAAAACCGTTCCTGAATGCAGTGACTTTCGGCAATTTCGCCTTGGAAGCCAGACAGGGACTCGAGGACGCAGGGCTGCCTACAGTGGAATACCCGGACGCTCTGGCAAGAGTCGCGGGAAACATGGCGAGTTACGTAGCTTTCCGGCGCTCGGCAGCTTCTCACGCCCAAAAGCAGAAAGCCAGCGGCAAAGACGCGCAATCTGCAGCAGCGGAGATTCTAACGTCCGCAGCAAAGAAAGGACAGGCCAGTCTGCTTGAACCCGAGGCCTATGAAGTATGCAGGAACTACGACATACGAACATCTCCCTATCGCGTGGTCGATACACTCGAGGAAGGCATCGAAGCTGCCAATCAGGTCGGATACCCTGTCGTGCTGAAGGTTGTGTCGGCTGAAATAATTCACAAAACGGATGTGGGCGGTGTAGTTCTTGGAATTGCAACAGATGAGATGTTCAACCAGGGTTATCAAAAACTCACCCGGAACATACAAGCTGCATTCCCTCATATTCAGCAGCCCAGAATTCTAATTCAAAAAATGATGTCTGCTACGACCGAACTCGTGCTCGGCGCTATCCGGGACAAATTATTTGGTCCGGTCGTCATGTTCGGCCTTGGAGGAATTTACGTCGAAGCCCTGAAGCTTGTAGGATTTCGGCTCTCGCCCCTCAGCACTGAGGATGCCAGGGATTTGATCTGCCGGACACTTCCGCCTGCCCTGCTGAAGGGCATCCGCGGAAGAGCCGCTATAGATCTCGATTCCCTGGC
>JARRLM010000347.1:0-3572 GCA_037386985.1 Acidobacteriota bacterium
CGTGTAAGAGGTGGATTCCTGTGCCGGGCTCCGTTCCGAGGCAGGATCAGGTTGGGCAGGTCGAAAACGCTTTCCCCCCTCTCCATTCGATCCGCAAGATCGGGCAGCACAAACTCGCCGTCTCCCCAGACGCCGTAATCCGCGCCGGACTGCGAAAGAATCTGTTCCGGCATGGTCGAAAACCCGACGCCCCCCAATACAATCGGGGCCCCGGAGTTTTCCCGGACTGTTTTTACAAGCTCGATGAATTCTTCAACAAAGGACTGTCGGCTGGTGTAGACACAATCGTCCGTATTACGGAGCGTCATACCGACCAAACCAAAGTCGGACCCGCTCAGGAAGCGCCTGATCGCCGCTCCTGAATCCTCCTCCCAGCAGAGATCCAGCAGCTCGATCCTGTGCCCTGCTGCGTTCAAAGCTTCGGCAACGTAATCCAGCCCGATCGGTGCGATGGGAGGCAGCATCCGGTTTGTATTGACCAGAGCGATTTTCATTATTCAAGGATTTTATAGCATCTTTGCGTTATGCAGTTCAGGGTTCAGGGTTTAAATCTGATATATCTAACAATATCCCTTGGGGGCTTTATAAATTTTTTTGCGTCTTTGCGTTACGCTTTTTATCCCTGCTTCAGGATTTCTTTCAGTTTTGCGGCGTAATCGGCACTTTCCGAGTCTCCGGTGACCAATTCAATCTGGTCCGGAGTCCCGACTCCCAGTTGCAGTTCAACAGCGCGTGCAATCTGTTCCTGCTCAAAGATCTTTTTAGACATGATCGCATCGTTGGAGCCGTGATGCTTGAGGATTGCCAGGCCGACTGCGTCAATAGCAATCCGGTCCGTCCCCGCGACGATCACATTGGCATTCACCCGCTCACCCGTCATGGGACCGCCGTCGACAAATATGTCCACTCCATCCATGACAATAAGATGGGGCTTAAAACCGTGATGGATTTCAGCGATCCGCTTCCGCATGTCGCCGTCGTTCGGATGCAGGTATGTGAATCTGGCATTGTTCGCCTTCCTGGTGATGCCTACCGCCAGCTTCAGCGACATGCTGTGGATCCCTCCGAACTGGTGCGTCTTGAGGCAGCAGGTCCAAAGAAGGTATTCGGCATCCACTATCGGTTTCGCTATGTCGAAACCGTTCTCCCAGTGGCATCCATCCGGGTCGCAGTGTACCCAGCCTTCGGGAGGCAGCTCATCGAAGTTGATGATGTTGAAGCCAAGCTCCTGTGCCAGCCCGGGAATGCCCTTCTGTTCCATAACCGCCTGAGTACTGCCGGGACCGCAGCTTTCTCCCAGGGTAAGACCGGCTGCCCCCCTTGCCTTCATCTCCTCGACAAGCTTCCGCAGCGTATCATTGTGTGTGGATCCGGGGGCCGGATCGGCGGTATTAAAGTTCGGCTTGATGAGTACGCTTTTCCCTTTCGGCGAAGGGAATGAAATAAGCTTCAAGGCTTTATCTATGCCGGCCATCCGATCACCGGTCCTGACGAGGGCGACTTGTGCGCCTTCCTCGGAGGCAAAAAGTGAGGGACGGACACGCCCGAATGCTGTGATTGTGGCGCCGACTGCAGATTGTTTCAGAAAATCGCGACGTTTCATGGGTTCATCTCCTTTGAGGGAAATATTAACATAAAAGAGGACAGTTGATGTCTATATGAATGGCTTGAGCTCAGAAGCAAAGATTTAGTTTGAAGTTCTGAGTTCTCAGTTCTGAGTTCTGAGTAAGATGTCAAATTCTGTTTCGCAGGGAAAGATGTTCTGCTATTGTGGATTTATGAGCATTTGAAACGGATACGTTCACGAAAGGATGTACACGGCGCAAACGAACCTGCATTTTTAAAAGATTGCCACTGCAACTACAAGAAAGTTGGCTACTCCGGCATTAAAAGTCTCCATAAATCCGATACCGACAGATGGATTCCTTATGAATAATCAGAAGCACCGTCACCCTAGAAAAAAGCGCGACGAGAAAACCATTACAAACCGGAAAGCCAGGAAACTGGGCAGGCAGGAATCGACGGGAACGGAATCCTCCTATTTAAAGTCCCTGGTCGATTCGCATGCCAGTGTAACCGTAACCCTGAAAAACGGGGAAAGCTTTCGGGGACATATCCGCTATTACGATCTGCATTGTTTCAGCGTGGGACTTTTATCGGAAAAAAAGAAGATTTTTCTGAGGAAAGAGAACGTCTCCCATATCACGGAAGAGTAACTTTACATTCCCGGACAAGGTGCCGAGCGATCCGGCATCTCAATATACCGGCATTTTGAGATATTCCTCACAGTAGTGCCGGTTTCTCCAATTTTCGCCCTAATGCTGTCCGTTCTGATGTCGATATCAATAAGGTCCAATAACAGATCCAGGTCGCTGGATTCCATTGCTCAGGCCGGAAAACAGTGATCCTTTTACCGGCGGGGCAAGGTGAATCAGAAGCTGTATAAACCCGTGAAATTCGTTTTGATCGGCTGTGGCAAGGCGGCACATTCCTACGCGACCACAATCTCCAGTCATCCCGACATGACACTATCGGCCGTTGTGGATGAGAACCTGGAGGCGGCACAGGCGTTCGGCGATTCATTTCGCTGCGACTATTACACATCATTGCAAGATTACGTGTCCGGAAATTATTTTGCCGATTGCGGCATAATCTGCACATCCGAATCCAACCACTTAGAAACTGCAGAACAGCTCATGCAGCTGGGAACCGACATTCTTTATGCCACTCCTTTTGCGCCGGATTCCGCTTCGGCAGAAAAAATGGTCGACATTTCCCGGACATTCGGCGTTCGACTGATGATGGGTTCCAGGTTTCGATACATCAGCGATATTCTTCATGCCAGAGAATTGATTCAGTCCGGAATCCTTGGTCGGATCCTTGTGTTCGAGATCGATTTTCGGGATTTGGCGGTCATCGGCCGTCATCGGGATTCCCAAAAGGACAGGACCAACCGTGGAGTCCTGATGGACAGAGGCAGCCATGCGATCGATATCGCACAGCATTTTTTCGGCCCCTTGTTGAGAATTCGTGTTGAAGAAGCTCAACGCCTTCGACCGCACGTTGTCGAAGATATGGTAAGGATTGATATGCGTACCATTTCGGGCGCAATCGGCATGGCCCAGTTGAGCGGGAAGATAAAAAACCCATGTGAAGACTACATCCGCATCTATGGTACCGACGGCACTCTGTGCATCGGCTGGAAAAGCTCCATGTACCGGCTCGACGGCAGCATCGACTGGGTAAAATTCGGAGAAGGTTACAGTACGCCTAAAGCCCTGAATCGCCAGATGGAAAGTTATCTCAACGCGGTCAGCCGTGATGGGATGCCGGAAGCTACAGCCGAGGATGAATGTGAATGTGTTCGAGCTATGGAAGCCGCCTACCGGTCACTTCCCACAGGATGCTGGATAAACCTTCAGTTGATTCCTGCGGAGTTGGACATGCCCCGCTTTAAACGGAATTTTACGGTGCTGCGTCCCGGTATGTTATTGACATCAAAAACCCAACCCGAATAAGCCCCGGTCAACACGAACCCTTCTGTCTCTAACTATGTAAAAACTCTGTAAAAG
>JARRLM010000348.1:0-6825 GCA_037386985.1 Acidobacteriota bacterium
GTTTTTCGGCAGATCCGGATGCAAGATTTCGTCCCACCCGATCATTTTCTTCCCATATTTCGTAAGAATTTCCTGCACTCGTTGGTTGAAGTAAACCTGCAGGTCGCGGTTGCCGGACAGGTTGTACCGTTTTTTGAAATCCCGGATTCGCTCACTCGAATTCCATTGCGTTGCTTTTACCTCATCTCCTCCGATATGAAAATACTCATCGGGAAATAGAGCGGCCATTTCGCCGATGAAAGCGTCTAAAAATTGATAGACTTCTTCCTTCGAAGGATCCATGCAGGGTTCGAAGACTCCCCATTGGCGTTCTATTTTATAAGGGCCCGGTGCGGCGGCCAATTCGGGATGGGAAACCAGCCAGGATGTACTGTGGCCGGGCATATCAAATTCCGGAACGATCCGTATGCCGCGATTTCGGGCATACGCAAGAATTTCGTGTACTTCGCTCTGGCTGTAATACTTTCCATCCGATCCAAACTGATGCAGCCTGGGAAAAGCCTTCGACTCGACACGAAAACCCTGATCGTCCGATAAATGCCAGTGCAATACATTCATCTTTACCGCAGCCATTGCATCCAGATTTCTTTTGATAATTTCCACCGGCTCAAAATGACGGGAGACATCGATTAAAAGTCCTCTCCAATTGAAACGGGGACGATCTTCAATCTTCACAGAAGGAATAAAAAAAGATTGGCCGTCGATATCGATTAATTGCAGAAATGTTTCCAGCCCCCGAAGTACACCTATCGTTGAGGACGCGGACAGACGGGCTCGTTCTTCCGTGATTTCAAGCGTATAGGATTCATCGGTCCGTACTGATTGAACCTTGTCGTCATTTCCCATGCAGTGAATTTCAAATTCGGCGTATTCGGGGTTCGTCGCTGCTTTCGACGTTAGTGGAATACCTGTGCTTTTCTGCAGGCGCTCAAGAAATCGAGTTATGGCTTCCTCTATAATTGTGTTGTTGCGACTCTCTAATACCACGTCAAAATCATTATCGATGGTCATCTTTCCGGTTCCCATTGTGAGGCTATCAGGGATGGGCAAGATATTGAGGCCATTTTCTCCGGGCATACCGTTAGCGGGAAGATGAAACAGAAGCAGCCACCCAACTGCTAACGCGTGGAAAGGGAAGTGGCCTGTTTTTTTCATCTGAAGCTCCTTTTCGACAGCAGTAAATAGGCCCTGTTGGCGAAGATGCTCGATCGTTACTTATTGATTCTAAAGGGTGGATGTCCAAACGTAAATAAATTTGATTATCCGGAGCACCTTTATATGCATATGCCAAACTTCAGTGTGCAGCCTTTAGTGTAGCAGTTGACACAGGAACCTTCTGTCAGGTAACTTGAAAATATGGAAGAACAAAAAGACAAAGCAGTAGAGGACAAAATCGCCATAACGGGCGAACCGACAACAAATCCGGCAACATGTAAATTTACTGTTGATCGTTCTGTTTACCCCGGCAAATCGGCCTATTTCGGGAATCGCGATGCGGCAGGACCCTCTTCCCTTGCGAAGAGAATTTTTGAGATTCCCGAGGTAGAAACAGTTCTTATCGCAGAAAATCAGATCACGGTTTCCAAGTCCAGTACGAACCCGTGGCCCGAGATCGGGAAGAGCGTTGGAAACAAGATCAGAGAGCACATTCGATCAAATGATCCGGCTGTAGATGAAGATTATGTCGGCACCCGGCCCGGTGAATCCGAGATCCGCCAGAAGGTCCAGGATCTTTTCGATCGGGAAATAAATCCCGCCCTCGGATCCCACGGCGGTTGGGTAGAACTGGTCGAGGTGAAGGGAAACTCCGTCTACGTCAGGCTGGGCGGGGGATGCCAGGGATGCGGATCAGCACGGATGACACTTAAGATGGGGATCGACCGAGTGGTTCGTGAAAAGATACCCGAAGTAGCGGAAATTCTGGATGCAACCGATCATTCCTCCGGAAGCAACCCCTACTACCAATCCTAAGACGCATTCCTCAATCTTAATATGTTGCATTGAATTCTTTGAAGTCGGGCGCCCGAAAGGGCGTTACGGCTCTGTTCTGTCCGTCGCGAATTTCATATGCAATATACTATATTTAAGTTGGACGGTATCGCCAGGGAGCGACTAATCAACATATAGTATATAGAATATATGAATAAATGAGCCGTTCATCCCTATGCCTGCGGATCCGGCTTCCGAATTCTCAGGTTCCTTCCTGTGACAGTGCCTACAAACGGCATAATTTTTTAAGAGAAAATTCGTTGATTGGACTTGACGAAAGTGCACGGAAAGCAGTAATTTCAGGGTGTGACACAAGTCAATATCTTTAGATATCGATAAATAGCGGGTTCGCTCAATTCTTCGATGAACTATTTGAAGGTTTAGCAAAATAACAGTAGCTCGTTGCTGTGTTCCGACAAAAGTGCTTAAAATCAATTTTTCGGGAGGGATTTAATGGCTGGTAAACCGATGACGAAAGCTCAATTAGTAACGCTCATATCAGAAAAAGCAGCGCTTACAAAGGCTGCTGCCAGCGGGATCTTAGACGTCCTGTCTGAGACCGCGGTGTCCGAAACCAAGAAAAAGGGCCAATTTGTTATTCCTGGAATTGGAAAGACCGTCAAATCTAGAAGGAAAGCCCGCAAGGGACGGAATCCTCAAACCGGTGCCGCAATTTCGATTCCTGCCAAAACGGTTGTAAAATTCCGTGTAGCCAAGGCTTTCAAGGATGCGGTGATTCCGCCCAAGAAGTAGTTCTCAAAGTTGTAAACAAGAATAGGATCAGTCCTGGGAATACATTTAAGGCTGGATGCACTTGTTCATCTCGTTTTCGATGGTCCCAGGGCTCGGTCCCCCTATCCTGCGAGGCAGAATACTGCCTGCTTCATTTTTTTAGTCCGTCGTTTAAGGCTCGAGTAATCAGAAATAACATTTCTCCCACTGTGTAATATAGAGACCATCCCTGGAAATGATCGACAATTTGAATGGATTCCGGTTATCTTAAATACAAGCATATAGGCATGTATTGAATACTCCGTCAGAATATTTGTCAGGCATGCGGGTTCAGAGGGGGCTTTTATGAGTGCTACGCCAAAAAATCCCATGAAAGATATGGTTATTGGGGAACATTATCAAATTGATGGGTGTTTAAAAGAGGGGACTAAAAAGAGTACTTATTTCTGTCGGGACCTGCATAAACTTCAGAAGCGTTTGGCTCTTAAGATTATAAATACCTCCCAATCCGGCAAAAAAACTCCTGGAGCATGGAGCCAGGAGTTGTCACTTCTCACAAGGCTTCGTCACCCAAACCTCGCATCTATCCTGGATTTTGGGAACGTTGAAAAATCCGATGCAGCCTTCCAATATTGTTCTGTTGGATGCGAAGGAAGGAGCGCTAAATTTCAAACTGACTGATTTTGGAGTGTCTGGACTGTACAACGGCCGGTCGGAGGGAGAATTAAAGGAGTTGCTTCCCTATAGCGCGCCTGAGCTTCTGTTGGGGGGAAGTCCGGACACTGGCTCAGACCTGTATTCACTCGGTGTTATATCTTATCTGATATTATCCCGACGGCTCCCATTTGAAGATGAAGACCCCGGCTTTTTAATGCAGAAACACTTGCAGGGCAGTGTCGATCTACAACCAGTGGAACGCCTGAAAGGCGGTAAATATTTAGCTCAATTGCTTCAGGTCTTCCTTGAAAAAGATGCCGCAAAACGGTTGGCTCCTCCGGAAGAAGTGATAGGACTTATCCAAAGCGCCCTAAAAGATGACTCTTCATTAGTGAATAGCGGCAATGTATTTGAAGGTTGTTTTTCAGCAATACGTATGATTGGACGTGAAAAAGAAATGGAACGCCTGCAGAACTGCGCTGAGCGTGTTAAGAAGAGCGGACGAGGGCGGACGGTGTTTATTTCGGGAGAAGCCGGATTGGGGAAAACGAGATGTATGGAAGAATTAAAGTCCTGGGGAAATCTGGAGGGATGGCGGGTTGTTGAAGGATCCTGCAGCATACAGGAGGATGGATCTTATGGTCCCTATCGGCAGATTTTAGCCGGTGCTCAGCCTGGTAGGAATGAAGAGGTATTTAATTTCGGAGAAGCCTTACACAACGAGAGGTCAGGAGCATTCGAATCATCTATGGATTATGCCGCTGGGCAGTTTCGTGATTTTCTGACCCGAGAGTTGGTCCAACATCTGTCAAAACGTCCTACTTTATTGTTATTGGAAGATTTTCATGAAGCGGATGAGGCTACCAGCATCGTGTTGGACTATCTGAGTTCTGATATTCAGGCTCATCCTGTTCTAATGTGCGTCAGTCTTCGTTCAGAAGAGGAATTCGGAGGGGCCTTGGGCAGAGTAATTGCCGGTGTAATTCGCCGGAACAGGGGTGACATTGTTGCTCTAGAGCCTTTGTCCCAGAGCAGTGTCGAGGAGTTTGTGTCTGCTACGACGGGTGCGCCTAAACTGTCTAAAACGCTAGGGGCCTGGATGTTCATGCACATCGGTGGGAATCCGTTTTTCCTTGAGGAAATGCTGAAGCATTTTGTTGAACAGGGTCTGTTGTGGAATAGATCGGGGGAATGGCAATTCAATCCGGAAAGTCCGGACAAACTGGAAGTGCCCGACAGTATTGGAATGGTGATGAAACAGCGTTTAGGGCGTCTATCCGATGCCAGCCGGGTATTGGCGGACTGGATGGCCTTAATCAATAGGGGCATTTCAACCAAACTCCTCTGTTCTGTATCTTCCCTGAAGCCCTCTGAGATTGTTGAAGCTCTGGAAGAGCTGGTTCATCGACAAATAGCATGGGTAGAGATCAAGAATAAGGAAGAAACCGCTGGCCTTCGTCACGCTCTAATAGCAGAGGTAATCCGATCCTGCCTGGTTAAAAAGAAACGTCAAAGGATGCACCGGCGAATTGCTGAAGCATTTGTGGAGGAATACGGGGTTGAAGAACATCTGCAGGAACTGGCCAGGCATAGCATGGAAGGGAAGTTGGGCGAAAAGGCAATTCGTTATGCGCTGTCTTTGGCATCTCGAGCCAGGATGGAGTTTTCCCATGAGACTACAGTACGTTGTTTTGATTTTGTCCTGAACGATCGAAGTGTTTTGAGCAAAGAGGAGAGGTGTCGTATTTCAATTGAAGCTTCGGATGCACTTCTGGCTCTCGGGCTTCCAAAGCGCGCAATTCGCCTGCTGAAGGAGGAAATAGCTGGAAATCGCAATATTGATGTAGACCTCAAAGGGCGAATGTTCATGCAGCTTGCGCTTTCTTTCCAACACCTGGGGGATTTTGTCAGTCAGGAAATGTGCTGCAAAAAGGGTTTGAGGCTTTTTCGAGGATCGTCGAATTCCGGCACAAATATTACAAAGGCCATGCTGTATGCAGAACTGGCTTTCGGCGCGGCCATTCAGTCGCGCCCCCGGCGTGGATTGGTATTCCTGGAAAAGGCTTTGAAATCCTGTCCTGATTCCGGAGCCACTGCATTATTAGGTCGGATCCAAATATTTGCTGCAACTAATTATCTTAGTGCATGCAGATTATCTGATGCGCTTGTAGCTGGTCAAAAAGCAGAAAAAATTCTTGCTCTTTCGAATGAATCGTACCTTTCCTGCTCAGCTCATTCCACTCTTGGAACAATTCTTATGAGCATGGGTCGGTTTTCTCAAGCTCTGGAAAAACATAAGCAGGCTGTACGCATAAGCGATAAAAGCAGGTCCGTAATCCCCCGAGCTCAAGCCCTTGGGAACCTGGCCGAGTGCCTCTGTCGTATGGGACGAACCCAGGAAGCGATGAATGCGCTTGAAGAAGCCATGAAGTTGGTGGGCGAAACGGAAAATCCGGCGATTAATCATGCATTGAACACCATACTGGCCGAGGTCAGAATTGCAGAGGGTAATTACTCGAGTGCGAGCACAATAATTCGAAAAATCGGCAATAAGATCGGGAATAATCGCGCATCGTATGCCGTGGGACAGGCACATTTTCTTTCCGCGAGCCTGCACTTTCTTCTGGGGAATTTCGACGCCGCAGTCGCTTCCATTGATTTGCTGCGTCGAATGGAAACTCCGGAGGCGCCCTGCTACGAACATGAACTGGCGGAAGCCCTGGATGCGAGGATCCTGTTTGAGCGCGGCAAGAAAGCCGAAGCGGTCAAGCGCCTCCGCTCCCTGGAAAGAACCGTTGCAAAAAAGCGTTGGCCCTATCAAATGGCCATCATAAAGCTGCACCTGGGTGAAATACTGACGAAGCAGGGGGACCTGGAAGAAGCTGCCCGGAATATCCGAAATGCCCTTCGATTGGCAAACGCCATGCAATCGACTCCACTGATTAGCCATGGACATTTTTTGATGGGCAGTCTGTATTCTAGGGAATGGCAGGACGGGATTCAGGAGAATCAAAACGATTCTTTGAAAAGCACGGTTCTACAGAAGCCCGCCAGTCTTCATAGAGCCATCGAGGAACTTAATGCTTCGTGCCGTTTGTCAGAAACATCCAATTATAAGGAGGTTGTCTGGAGAGCACATGCGGAATTGTGCACCGTATACGGCCTACTGCAGAAAGAAGATGAGAGGCTGCAACATGCTAAAGCAGCATATGACTGTTTATGCAAACTTGAGTACCAGACTCCCGGGGTAATGCTCCCTGCCTTTTGGAATGCATTCAACCGGAGCGGAATAAAATCAGAGCTGGCGCATTTGATAGGGTCGGCACCCTGTGCCGACACCGGAACGGATAGTGTTGTTTCAGGGGGGCATGATAAGGATCAGACCCGGATTTTGTATCGCTTCAGCACTGCAGTCAATTCCATCCGCGATCTCGATCCCCTGCTGGA
>JARRLM010000349.1:0-3539 GCA_037386985.1 Acidobacteriota bacterium
CGGACATGTACCTGGACCGGAAGGGTGTGGATGACTTCAAAAGCCACTTCTATGCCCTGGAAGGCTGGGAGAGAGAACATGGCTGGCCTATCCGTACGACACTGGAAGAACTGGGCCTGGGGAGAATGGTGAAGACGCTCAATGACGCCCGGAAACTGGGAACCGGGTAAGCCGTATTTCTCAAAGGATGCAGGCAGCTTCGGCTTAAAGTCTCTCACTTGCAGCCCTAAAAGCCCAAGTGGTGCTGATTACCTGCAGAAGATCGAGGCTGTTCCTGTGATGGCGCACACGGTCAAAGTAGGCACGCATGAATGAACAGGAGCACAACACTGTTGAACGTCTGATCATCGTATCGAATCGGCTCCCCGTCGTGTTCGAGCGAGATGGAGACACGCTGTCGTGGAAACCCGGATCCGGGGGGCTGGTTACATCCCTCGCGCCGGTGCTGCGCCATCGCGGCGGACTGTGGATAGGCTGGTCCGGGCTCCCCCAAGAAAACCAGCCGGACGTGAACGCCATACTGAACGCATCGTCCATCGCGACGGGGTACGAACTCACCGCAGTGCCACTTTCCGGAGAAGAACTGGAACTGTATTACCACGGCTTTGCCAATGAAGTGCTTTGGCCTTTGTTTCACGACCTGTTGTCGCATTGCAATTTTCACCCGGACTATTGGCACGCCTTCGAGCGGGTCAACAGGAAATTTGCGGAACATGTTTTGGCCCATACCCGAAACGGCGATTACATCTGGGTGCACGATTACCACCTCATCAACGTCGCCTCGGAACTTCGGGCAATGGGCATACGGGGCCCAGTAGGTTTTTTCCTCCACATTCCCTTCCCCC
This sequence comes from Acidobacteriota bacterium, assembly GCA_037386985.1. Classification (GTDB taxonomy): domain Bacteria; phylum Acidobacteriota; class UBA6911; order UBA6911; family UBA6911; genus UBA6911. The sequence continues at coordinate 846 of JARRLM010000349.1, forward strand.
CGCCCGATATTTTCATGAAAATGCCGTGGCGTTTCAACATTCTCAACGCGCTGCTGAGATACAATCTCGTCGGCTTCCAAACAATGCGCGACAAGCGTAATTTCATCCAGTGCATACGCATGCTGCTCAAGGACATCCCCGTGCATAGCGCTGGAGGATTTCACATCTGCACCGCCGAGGAACACGATGTGAACGTGGGGGTGTTCCCAATCAGCATCGATTTCGGTGATTTTGAGAAGCGTGCCCGGCAGAAGGAAGTGTCCGAGGCCGCCTGGTACATTCACGAAGACCTGCCTCAGCAGCAGATCGTACTCGGCATCGACCGTCTGGACTACACAAAGGGCATCCCGTATCGCCTCGAGGCCTTCCGTAACGCACTGCGGCGTTTCCCCAAGCTCAGGAAGAGAATGACACTGGTCCAGGTAGTCGTGCCGAGCCGGACAGACATCCCAAAGTACCATACGCTCAAGGTAGAGATCGAACGTCTTGTCGGGGAGATTAACGGCGAATTCACACGCTCAGGCTGGGTGCCCATCCACTACATTTTCCGCCACCTGAAACGCACCGAGCTCCTCGGCTACTACCGCACTGCGGAGATCGCACTCATCACGCCGATAAAGGACGGCATGAATCTCGTGGCGAAGGAATACTGCGCCTGCAACATCGAGGAAAACGGTGTCCTCATCCTGAGCGAGTTCGCGGGATCAGCCGCGCAGCTTCACAGGCATGCCCTGCTCGTCAATCCGTACGATGTCGAAGGTGTTGCAGAAACGCTGCGCGACGCCTTTTCCATGACCGACGAGGAGCGTGCGCGCCGCATGCGTCACCTGCGGGCATCGGTACGCCGTTACGACATTTACCGCTGGGTGGAAAATTTTCTTGATGCCTCGATATCCCGCCACCTGCAGGATTATCCCGTTATCGCTGAGTACATTCCACCGCAGGACAATGAAGATTACGGGACTTCCGTTTAAGAATCCCGGGAAATACATTCCAGGCCACTACAACCGGTTCCCCAGCAGCGGAAACACTGTCTATTTGACAAATCGGAGGTCGGATTTTATCTATCGATTGCTGACAGTTATTTATGAGTGTAAACATCAACGTTAGGAGGAAAGCAAATGGGAACCTGGTCACTGGATTTCATTTCGGATATGGAAAAAATGCGGAGGGAAATGGACCGATTCCTGGGTGAATTCGGGTCCTCCAACTGGACATTTCCATTCTCAAAGACTTCCTTTCTTCCCGGTCGCGGAGCACGGGAGTACCCGCTGCTGAACATCGGGGAGGACAATGACAATTTTTATATTGATGCACTGGCACCGGGCGTGGATCCCCGGACACTTGATGTGTCTGTTACGCAGAACCAGTTGGTGATTTCGGGCGAAAAGACAGCTCTACTGTCTACCGTCGAGTCGAAGGCAATTCATCGCAGCGAGAGATCGGCCGGGCAGTTTGCCCGTTCAATGACGCTGCCTTTTGATGTGAACAGTGAGAAGGTTCAAGCAACCTATCAGGACGGATTGCTGAAAATTATACTGCCCAAAGCCGAGGTTGCCAAACCTAAACAGATCCAGGTAAGTGTGACATAGAAAATTGGCAAGGAGGTAAAGATCCATGGCTGAAAAAACCACAACCAACATTGAAGCAACACCACCCACCGGGAAAACCCTGGCTACAAGGGAAGAGAATCGGTATATGGTGCCCCCCGTCGACATCTATGAAACCGAAAACGCCCTGGCCGTTATTGTAGACCTTCCGGGAGTTCACAAAGACGGCGTGGATATACGGGTCGATCAGGATATCTTGACGATCAAGGGTAAGATCAGATACAAACCCCCGAAGGATCTGATCCGGGGTGAATTCGGTCTCCTTGATTTCTTCCGCCAGTTCCAGTTGAGTGATGAAGTGGATCAAGAAAAAATAACGGCTGAGTCCAAAAACGGAGTGCTTACGATTACATTGCCTAAGGCTGAAAAAGCCCAGCCACGGCTGGTTAAAGTCAAGGTAGGTTAATTTTGCCGGTTGATCACACCTTTGGATGACGGCGCCTCCACTTCTTGATTTCTTTCCGGAGGCGCCGTTGTCATCACCAGGGGGAATCTGAATCATGGCAAAAAACTACTATTCAATTTTGGGTGTTTTACCAACCGCTTCCACCGAGGACATCAGGGGAGCCTATCGAAATCGGGCGAAGGAACTTCATCCCGACTACTATGGAGAAAACAGTAGACCATTTCTGGAGTTGCAAGAGGCTTACCGTGTCCTGAACGATCCAATCCAAAGGCGCAATTACGACCATGACACACAGGAATTTCTAGTTCATCCCGATCTCTCATTTCCTTCAAAGGTTGAACCGCTTCGCCCGAGCAGATCAAGATTGGAAAATTTAAGGAGCGTAGGCGAACCGGTCAATTTTGGCGAAATATATACTCAAAGCTCTTTTCGAACTGTCTATCCTTCAATCGAGGAGATTATTAATCGCCTCTGGAACATAACCCTCAGATAAATGTCTAGTGTGCTGACTCAGAAATAGCTTCACACAATCATGAAATAGCCATCGGCTAACTCTGGCTTGTTGCAAAATTCAAAACATCCTATATCGCAAAACGGAGATCCCTTGGAGTGCGGGAGCGTGCTCCCGCCTTCTAACCATTGATAACAATAGTAACAAAGGCGGGAGCAAGCTCCCGC
>JARRLM010000350.1:0-3864 GCA_037386985.1 Acidobacteriota bacterium
TCGTCGAGAACAGCGATGTCCGCTACTGGATCAGCAAATATCAACTCACACCAGACACACGGATCGCCATCCAAGGGTCCAAGCAAATCTTGGTAGGTCCGCTCGCCGGTGTCAGCGATCGAAATGGGTGGCGGAAAATACGGCAGACAGTGCACCGCAGTGATCACCATGCGGCTATGTTTAGACTCAACGATAAAACCGCGGCCGTCGCCGACTTTGACGACGCCGCCAGCCAGATCGGAATCAATGACCATTCATCAAGCTTGCCTGTGGACGCACAAGAACCCCGATGTGCTAATAGTCATAACAGGCGATCATCCCGAATGGTTCCAAAAAGGATCGATCCAATCTTCGCGGCACTGGAAAAATTTCTCCGCGGCCGACGAGGCGCGACAACAGCCGAGTAGCAGCCGTTCCGGGCCATGTCGGCGGAAGATCGAAAATCACCGACAGCGCACGAGGGTGCACAGGTCTAGGAACAATCTCGGATTTCACCGGTTAGGTTAAGGGTATCTGCAGGAAACTGAAGTGCCGGTGGTTCCCCAAGTTGGCGTTCAACGAGATCGTGGGTGGCTTTGCAGTGCGATAAGATCGTAGTGACGTTGCAACCAGCGTCCTGCAAGCATAACAGCTTTCACCATTCCAATGGATCAGGAGAGCCTGGCAATGTACGCGCGAATTACGACTTATACCTGTAAGAAAGGCTATGTTGATGATGGCGTCTCCGTCGCAAGAGGATTACTTCCGAGGATAAAGGCGCTCCCCGGATTGAAGGAGTTCATCTGCACAGGACGAATGGCTGATGGAAAGTGCGTTACTATTGCGATCTATGAAAGCAAAGCGAAAGCCGAAGCCGCAGCGCCCCAATTGAATGAGCTTTGGAGCCGTTTCGACCATGTCCTGGCCTCCAAGCCGGAACCTGAGGGCTACACCGTTTTCATCCACGAAAAACCGCGCCTCAGTCATAGGACCGCGCCAACAGGTCCCGGCAGAGAGTCGCTTCCTCACTATCATCGCAAGCTAGCCTGACAAAGCTTGCTCTGGCCGTCGCGCCAATTTCAGCTTGGCGAATGCTTGGCACGGACGCTGGATGGCGAGACGCGGCAGCCCGAGAAGAGGTCAACGCAAATCACTGGGTCGCCAAAAAAGGCTTTTTGAAGGGAACCTAGACAGATCAGCTTGGTTATAATTGGCAGATTATGATCGACGGCATCCCTACCCCTCGATAACCGCCTCTGGCCAAGGGGAGGTCATCGTCCATATCGGCGCCCGCCGAAAAATTTAGCCCACCAAGGTGGAGAAATCGCCGGGATGGGGCTTTAAGTGAAGTGCAAGTTCGCAAGGGTTGGCTTTGCCATTCCAATTGCGTTGGCGGTCTCGACCGGCGCCAGCTTTCTGCTTTCCAGCTTTACATCGATGGCCGAGACACTCGACAAGAGCGTCGAAACAAGAAGTGAACCCCACCTTGATATTGCGCCAGTGATAGTGGATGGCGGTGACATTTTTACCGTTGTCGGAGTCAGCGCCAATCCCGCAGAGGAACGAGCAGCCGAGATTGCGCAACGCATTGTCGGTGTCGCGCAGAAAACCGCAGGAATTCCGCAGCTTAGTCTTCGTCCAAGCGACTCCGGTACCGAGATTTACCTGGACAATCGCTACATCATGACGGTGAACCAGGTCGATGTCGAACATGAGGGAATGGATGCGCAGACCTTGGCAAAGACGATAGGAGGTAAAGTTCGGGAGGAAATCATAGCCTATCGTGAACGCCGATCAGAATCGGGGTTGAATGAGAGCCTTGTCACAGCCACAATTTGGACGGCAGTATTCGCAGCATATGCAATAATACTTTGGCTTAGTTCATATTATATAATTAAGTATGCTAACTATAAAATTTTATCCTGGATTCGCCGCGTGGAAGACAAAACCGGAAGGATTGCTAAAACCGAGGCGATAGTCTCAACCACAAGAGTTACGTTTTGGTCAGGCACATTTCTTTTATTTGTGACTGGGTTTTATTACTATCTATCCCAAGTGCTTTATTCATTTCCGGGAACAAGAGGGATTGCGGCGATTCTTCTCCAGTATTTCACTGGTCCGATTCTCGATGTCCTCAGAACGATTGGCGAGGAAGTTCCTGATCTTTTCATGATCGCAGTCATATATTTCTTGGTTCGGTATTTTCTGAAGATCATTAGGCTTATTTTTGAGAACATTGAAGTGGGCATGATTCGCATCGAAAATTTTGAACCTGATTGGACTTGGCCAACCTATTGGATCTTAAAGGTTATCTTGGTGCTATTCGCAATAGTCATTGCTTATCCGTATATTCCAGGCTCTGAAACAGCGGCTTTCAAGGGAATTACGATCTTACTGGGTGTTATTCTCTCCTTTGGATCGACGTCTGTCGTGTCGAATTTATTATCTGGGTTGTTCGTCATTTACCGCCGCGGCATCAATGTGGGCGACTGGATTCAAATTAATGGCCAAATGGGGTTCGTCGAATCAATAACGTTACTTGAAACACAGCTTAGATCATCAAAAAACGAGCTCATCAGCATTCCTAACACTCAGTTATTGAGCTCGGAATTGACTAACTACACCCGGCAAGGCAAGACGGATGGCATTCTCCTCCATTCAAGCCTCGGGATTGGGTATGACGAACCGCAACAAAAAATCGAGAGAATGCTCCTAGAAGCGGCTGGGCGCACGCACGGGCTCAAGACAAACCCAGCGCCGTTCGTTCTTCGACAGGCGCTAGAAGACTATTCGATAGTTTACGAGATAAACGCGTATGCAGAGTCTGTCCACTCGCTACCAAAACTGAAGTCAGCTTTGCATAGCAATATTCTTAACGTCTTTAACGAAAACAGAGTTCAAATCATGACGCCTTCATACGAGTCAGACCCGGTGACTCCAAAGATCGCACCGGCGGAGAGCATTGAGTAGCTCCGAACACCTCGGCAAGAATTTCTCGCGCTTTAATGCCAGAACAATCCGTTTAGTTCCGGTCCTGATTATAAGCAGTCATTTCACTAGTGTTGGCCGAGTGTCCGCTTTCCGATCCAAAAACGGACATTCACGTCAGGTGGCCTGAATGACCGCTTTTGGTCGTTTGCAGTCATTGAGATGGGCCGTCATTGCCTCTTTGACGCATTTTGGTTGAATCAACTCAGTCCAAGCTGACTACATAGGATATCAATAGGGCACGGTGGCGACGCCCTGAGGCGGCTGACCAATGAATACAAAGACATTTATTAGACGCTATCTCGCCTCCAAACGGCCAGAGGTGGTGAAGGTCTCCAATTGCTGGATATAGGGCTGCACATCCAGTCCCTGTTCCTGCAACCATCCATCGTCATAGTAGGTATCCAGGTAACGCTCGCCCGGGTCACAGATCATCGTCACAAGGCTCCCTGGCTTGCCGTCCCGCATCATCTCTGTCGCAATCTGCAAGGCGCCATATAAATTTGTTCCGGTCGATCCACCACATTTCCTACCGAGAATGACTTCCAACCACCGCACCGTTGCAATACTCGCAGCATCCGGGATGCGGATCATGCGATCAATAACGGTGGGCACGAAAGACGGCTCTACTCGCGGCCGCCCAATCCCTTCGATACGGGAGACGCTATCGGCAGTTAGGGTCGCATCGCCAGTCTGGAAATACTCAAAGAAAACAGAGTTCTCGGGGTCAACCACGCACAGTTTCGTGTTCGAGAAAAGCCCCGGCCGATACCTGATATAGCGCCCTATCGTGGATGAAGTGCCGCCGGTACCTGCGCTGACGACAACCCACTCCGGGATAGCAAAACGCTCCATTGCCATCTGTGTGAACATGCTGTCGGCGATGTTGTTGTTGCC
>JARRLM010000351.1:0-4254 GCA_037386985.1 Acidobacteriota bacterium
TCCTAATTATATAGTATTTGGAGCGATGATTTTTTAATACATCTTTGAACCTACCCTGATTTAGCTTCGGCGCTCGCCCAAAATGACCCACCCATACACGCCAAAAGTGAGCCACTGAACCTCTCCGCCGGTCCCCGTCTGAATGATTACCATTTCAATGGTGACTATAAGTCACCATGGCAAATTCCCGAAAAAGACCCTGCTGTATATGTCGCCGCTGGTTTCTGCCGGATGTTCGGGTAGGTGGCCGCCAGCGCACCTGTGGCCGACCGGAATGTAAGGACGCACACCAGAAGAAAACGCAGGCTTCATGGCGAGCACGGAATCCGGACTACTTCATTGCCTGGCGGATAGAGATGCGTGCCGGTTGCAAACAAAAACCGGAACCTCTACGCCTTTGCTCCCCTCTGACAAGGCTTCCCTGGGATATTGCCCGGGACGAACTTGGAGTTAAAGGGGCGGATTTTATCGGGACGATGGGCAAACTACTGCTTCAGACCGCGAAATCCGAGTTAAATGGACAAACTGTTGATTATACAAGGGATGCAGGCACACTATCCCCTCCACCCCCGAAATCCGAGTTCCAAGGACAACTTATTGATTCCACATAGGATACAGGCACACTATCCGATTTCTCGCGAAATCCCAGTTCCGGAGTCGGTTACGCTCTACCGATCAAAGGAAACCAGAAGAGAACGTCTATGGAACTGGAATTTCACCAGCTTGATTTGAGATACGAACGTCTTCGGGTGCGTCGTCCGATGCGCGAGCGGCGACTTCTGGCTTCACTTGCCGAACGGCGTCATCGACGGATACAAACGAATCCGGGCGCTCTCTCGCCTGGGGCGCGATACCGTGCGTGCCACCGTTTGGGATATGAGCGAAACCGAAGCTTTGATCCTGGACCGTTCGCTTCGTACGGCAGAAGGGGAAACCGCCCTGGAACAAGGGTGGCTGCTTTCCGAACTGCATCGTAGTTTCAATCTCAGCCTACACGAACTTGCCATGCGTTTCGATCGCAGCGCCTCCTGGGTATCGCGCCGGTTGGCTCTTGTGCGGGAACTGCCCGAATCGGTACAGCAGAAGGTTCGCGACGGAAACGTTGGAGCTGCTGCTGCCATGAAGTATCTGGTGCCGATGGCGCGCGCCAAACGGAGAGATTGCGAACGTATGGCCGAAGCAATTGCGCGGAACCAGTTCTCCACTCGGGAGGTGGAAATGCTCTATGCGGCATGGCGGAAAGGGCCGGCCTCGGTACGGGAACGTGTTGTTGCCGAACCGAATCTGTTTCTGCGCGCCCGGGAGGAGATCGAACAGGAGGAACCGGCTCCGGCCGAAGCCGCCGACGAACTGAAGCGCGAACTGGACATCATCGGTGCTATTGCCCGCAGGGCCTTGCGGCGGTGGAAGGAAACCGCAGGCTCTTTAGACAGTTCACAACGCGCTCAAGTCCGGTTATGCCTCGAGCAGACCATGGCCGATCTCAGTCGACTATCCGACCAAATCGAAAAGGAGAATCGTAATGCTGAATCAAAACCAGAGAATGACAATACTGGAGCTTCACAGCAAGGGGGTGAGTCATCGTCAGATCGCCCGGCTGATGAGTGTTGCACGCATAACCGTAAAAAGGGTGATTCGTTCGGAATCGACCGTGCCACCTGCCATTCTGCGCCCGGAGAAGGCGGATCCTTACCGGCAGGAAATCCTTCATCTGTATGGGGAATGCAAAGGGAATCTGGTCCGGGTCCATGAGGAGCTGCTCTTATCGGGCGCCGATCTTTCCTATCCGACGCTGACGGCCTTTTGCCGCCGGCACCATATCGGGCAGAAGCCCAAAGTACCGGCCGGACAATATCACTTCGAACCGAGCCAGGAGATGCAGCACGACACGTCGCCCCATAGGGTTCATATGGGAGGAAAACTGCAGCCGGTGCAGACCGCCTCGGCGGTGCTGTGTTATTCGCGCATGCTGTTTTTCCAGTTCTATCCGAGATTCCGACGCTTTGAATGCAAGATCTTCCTGACGGAAGCCTTGAAGTACTTCGATGGAAGCCCCGGGGTCGCCATGATCGACAACACCCATGTCGTCGTATTGCGGGGAACGGGCATAGATATGATTCCCGTACCGGAAATGGCCGCTTTCAGCGATCGGTACGGGTTTAAGTTCCGGGCGCACGCCATTGGCAATGCCAATCGCTCGGGCCGCGTCGAACGTCCATTCAGTTTTATTGAAAACAACTTCCTTGCCGGGCGAAAATTTACCGACTGGAATGACCTCAACCGCCGGGCCCGCGAATGGTGCGACCAGGTCAACCGTACCTATAAGAAGCATATCCGTGCCGTTCCGCGGGAACTGTTTGCCATAGAGAAGACGCAGCTGAAACCGCTGCCTGTCTGGGTGCCGGAAGTATACCTGCTGCATCACCGTATCGTGGATGTGGAAGGGTACGTTTCCATTGACACCAACCGGTACTCAGCCCCCGTTGACTGGATCGGCCGCCAAGTGGAAATCCGTGAAACGAAGGACCGCATCATCGTCCAGAACGGTCCCCGCCAATCGGTATCCCACGAACGCATCCCTGTTGCCTGCGGCAAGAGGATCACGCTTCAGGAACATCGACCGGCTCGCGGACAGGGAATCAAAAGAAACGCTCCCCGGCCGGAAGAGAAGCTTCTCGGACAGCTCGTTCCGGAGATCTCGGAGTATGTCGCGGATATGAAAAAACACGGCCGCAAGTATACGACCGTTGCCCTGCGCCAACTGCTGCGCATGGCTCGGGAATATCCCCGCGAGGACTTCCTTTCCTCCGTCAGAGACGCCGCTCATTACGGGCTCTACGACATCGACCGGCTGGAACGGATGATCCTGCGCCGTATCGCCAATCAGTACTTTCAACTTAACCTCCCAGACTAACCGTTAAAGGATCCATGATGAACGAAGAACTCGAGCAGTTGATGAAAAACCTCAAACTCAAGCGCATGTTGGAGATTTACGACGAACAGCTCCGGCCGGCTGAAAAGGACAATGTATCCTACACGGAGTTCCTGCTGCGCCTCCTGCGTCCGGAATGGCACGGCCGTCAGCAGAATGCCCTTCAGGCTCGGATCAAACGGGCGCGGATACCGGAGCTATGGTCCCTGGAGACCTTCCCTTATTCGAAACAGGCGAATGTCCGCCGCCGGCAGATACGCAGTTTTGCCGAACTGGACTTCATTCCCAGAGCCGAAAATATCGTTTTTATCGGGGATACCGGCGTGGGGAAGACGGGTCTGGCCTGCGGCATTCTGCTCAAGGCGCTGGAAAACGGTTATCGCGGCCAGTTCATCCGGGCTCAGGATCTGTTCGATGAAATGTACGCATCCCTGGCCGACCGCTCCTCCCGCAGACTTCTCAATCGCCTGGTCAAACTGGATGTCCTTCTAATCGATGAATTAGGATATATCAACGTAAAACCCGAGCAGGCGAACATCTTCTTTAAGCTTATGGAAGAACGGTACCGCCGCCATCCGACGATTCTTACCTCGAATTTAAGCTATGACGAATGGCCCAACTTTCTCGGCAACCCGCAAATGGTCAAGGCCCTTCTGGGCCGCCTCCGGCACTTCTGTCATACCGTCACCATTGAAGGCCGGGATCTCAGAGAACAACAGGGATAAACGATTCAATATGGAAATGTCTCAACCGAACTTGAAAGAATATGTGGATAAGGTATTGGAACTGTACTGCAACACCCCGGGAACCATCGGGCACATCCGGCGTGAAGACCGGCAACTTGCCCGGGATCTCTATCATCGTGGCGTATCGATTTGCATTATCGAACAATCCATGGTGATCGCCGCTGCTCGCCGATCATTCCGCGCTCCGGGCGCCCCTCCGCTTTCACCGATCCGCTCCCTTCATTACTTCATCCCGGTGATCGAGGAGATATCGGTTAATCCGCCGGGGAAGGAATACATCATGTATCTCAAAATGAAGCTCGAGAAAATCTCTGTCTCAGGTATTGCCGCCGCGGCGTCAAAGCCTCCCTGATCCCAAGGAAACATCTCTTTGTTATATCCCCCACGCCTTCGGCGGATGATGTTGAGCCTTCCTTCCTGTATCCCCATTAAAAAACACCGTTCCTAATCCGGCAAACTTCTGACAAGTGGAAGTGGAAAACTTTTGCTTAGCGCCGAAGCTTTAGCTATGTTCGTGAAAAAGGTCGATGATCGGCAGCTGTTTGCAAATTGACTCGATCCGCTCCTCGATTTAAC
>JARRLM010000352.1:0-3518 GCA_037386985.1 Acidobacteriota bacterium
CTCCGGTTATTCCCTTGATCATGAATGCTATTGATGCAGTTTTACATAATATCCGTTTTACCCGAATTATGCACAGGATAGAGGATACAGCTTAACTGAAAATTAATAAAACCATTTTGGGACTCCGGAAAACTGGGGTAAAAGAGAGTTTGCAAAACCCTTTAAAAATCCCTGGAGGCCACACAAATGGCTACGGACAGCAAACAGCATAACCCTGAAAGCCGCGCCTAACAAGCATAGAACGGCTGTTATTACCTGAAAACCATATAAAAATGGACATTTCTTCGATCGATCCATCAGGAATTCACGACGCAAAGTCACTTTCTAAACTGGAGTGGATTCTGCTGGTTCTCGGTATCGCCCTGTTGGCCTCACTGCCTTGGACCCTGAACTACTGGCCGAGCCAGGACGGACCCAATCATATGGCTACGGCACACATCCTCGGACACTACCACGATGCAGGTTCGCCTTTCGCTCGTTACCTAGTCTTGAAGCCGATTACGACTCCAACAGGATACTCTATGAATCCTTCCAACCTGCAGTATGTTCTCCTGCTGTTTCTGCAAAACTTCGTCAGTCTGTCCGCCGCAATGAAGCTGCTTGTTAGCATGACAATGGTATTCCTTCCCCTCTCACTTATTCTGTTTTTGCACCGTACCGTGCCCGATCGCATTAGAAACATCTTCTTGCTGCTCCCGCTCTTTTCAGGCTGGGCTCTGAGTATGGGATTTGTCAGGTATCTGCTCGCATGTATTTTCGGCTTTCTGACGCTTGCTCTCGCATCCGGGAGTAAGGGTGGCCGCAGAACAAAGTGCTGGGACCCAACCTGGCTCCGATTGGCATCAGCTGCCGCTGTATTCTACCTTTGCGCATGGTCCCACCCTTTCATCGCCGTTCTTTTCGGAGCCATCCTGATGATCCTCGAAGCGGACGCACTGCGGCAGAAAAAAGGCTGGAAAAACATAGCCGTAATTGCTGTACCCGGAGCACTCCTGGTCATCCTCTGCATGCTGCTGGGAACCGAACAAACATCTCACATTGCCTCCAAGACCGAGTGGTGGAGTCCGGGCGATATGCTTTGGGGGCTGGTCGGCTATCATGTAGGATTTTCTTTTATGGAGTATTTTCCACGCGGTGTCACTCTCCTGGTCCTGTACGTTCTGACCTTCCGCGGCTGCCGCCGTATCTTTCAAAGGAGCGCATCCTTCGGAACCTCTCTTTGTTATGCTGTGATTCTGCTCCACCTCCTCTACCTGGCGCTCCCGGCTGTTTGGTCTGACTGGTACTACTGTTCGGCGCGTTCTCTGGTCATCGGCGCGTATCTTCTGCCTTTCGTAATCGTGCTGCCAAAATGTCTCGAAAGACAGCCGCTTACTGCGCTTGCCGCCCTGCTTCTCACTATCGCCGTATTTGGCCTCCAATATCACCAAGGAACCCGATTCAGTTCTCAGATCGAGAATATTTTGAACATAAGCAAGTCCTTGCCGCGAGGCAGCAAGGTGCTTCCGATCTGCGGTTTCGAAACCGATCTTCCAAATCCGCTTCACCATGCCTGGGCATACCTGGTCCCTGAACGAGATATTCTGACTCCCTACTATTCTGCAGCCGGCAAACCCGGAACCGGGGGCTCTCGGGTCCGGGCACTTGCCTACCGTCCGGGAGTTCTCGATGAGAATGGTTCCTTGCCGTGGATCGATGAAGAGAAAGTACGCAGCGAGTGTTCCATTTCGTTCGAGCAGTGTCAGCAAACCATGGATAGCCTTGATTCGATCTTCCAGAAATACGATCGCATTCTGCTGATCCTGCCGTCTGAGCGCCTGCTGGCGGCGGCAAAGCCCAGACTGAACCTCGAGCGGGAGGCAGGGGAAATGTATTTATTCAGGGTGAAACATTGAAATGTGCGGGCTGCTAACCTGGCTATGATTGATTTTGGCCGGGCGATTTCATACCGTAATGGCCCCTTTGCCAGTGAAACCGGAATTGCCAGACACGCCAGACTGCCTCCAGCGCGATGAGGAAGGACATCTTGCTTTTTCCCGATCGACGCTCCGTAAACGTAATTGGAAATTCGGTATGCCTGTATCCCAGTTTGTCCGCTAAATATTTCAGTTCGATTTGAAAGCTGTATCCGTTGCTGTGAATGGAATCCAGGTTCAGGCGGCTTAAGATCTTATGCGACCAGCCGTTATAACCTCCGGTAAAATCGGAAAATTCCGATTTGAGAATCCGCCGCGTATAAATACCCGCGGACCTGGAAAGGAGTTTTCTGCCCCAATCCCAGTTTGCGGTACCTCCACCCTGAATATAGCGTGAGGCAATAACGAAATCGAAATGCCGGGCGTTTTGAAGCATCCGTTTCAGGTCTTGCGGGTTGTGACTCCAATCCCCATCCATTTGAATCATGAAGTCGTATTGCTGCGTCAGACCCCATTCGAATCCCGTGATATAGGCCCTGCCCAATCCTTCTTTTACAGGTCTGGATAGAAGAAAGAGGCGGTCCGGATACTTATTTTGCCTTATGTCGAGAACCATTTCGCCGGTATTGTCCGGACTGCTGTCATCGACGATCAGAATGTGAAGACGGCGGTCTATCTCAAAAACGGCGGGTACCAATCGGGCTATATTATCGCGCTCATTATATGTCGGGATGATTACGAGAGGCCTACGCGGGAACTCCATCCTGCTTGCGTCATCATGAGAAGCGGCCCGGCCCGGCTGGGATGATCTGTCCATATTTATAATTTTCTATAAAATCTCTTCGCGGATCGATCGTCCGGCTTTTATTCGTACCTCAGGGACTCAACCGGATTCAATCTGGCTGCTCTCAATGCCGGGATCATGCCGAATGTCAGACCCACGATGAGAGTGACGCTGAATCCCAGAATAACGGCCAACGGCGGGATCTGGATTTGTATAGCGGATGTGATAAAACGGATTGAGTAGGGCACGGCTACACCCAGCAAGATCCCCACCAGGCCGCCCCCGCCGCTAAGAATCAAGGCTTCCACGAGAAACTCCGTCAACAATACTTTGCGGTTCGCCCCGATTGCTTTCTTGATGCCGATCTCCCTGGTTCGTTCCGTTACCGTTATGAGCATCACGTTCATAATACTGATTCCACTGGCGATCAGGGATATGGCTGCGATGAAGAGGAGCACTACGGTGAGGCCCAGGCTGATCTTATCCGCTGCCTTCAAAATCTCCGAAAGATTTTCCACCTTATACAGCGCCTGCTGCCGGTGGCGGTTTATCAGAAGCTCCAGGATTCTTTCTGAAACCTGGGGAACGGCTGCCATATTTTCAGCGGACACATATATCTGGTCCAGGGTATCATCCGCTTTGAAATAGCGCATGACAGTGATCGGGATAATAACGCTGTTTTCGGTAATTTCCGTCAATCCCATGGTGTTCATACGTTCCCGGAAAACTCCGATCACGTGAAATGGAATGCCGTATAAACTGACACTGTTTTTATACAGGGGATTCCGCTTCAGTTTACTCTCAAATTTGTCCGTGAC
>JARRLM010000353.1:0-5321 GCA_037386985.1 Acidobacteriota bacterium
TTATTCGAATCCTCCGATGTACCGCGCAGGGTGTTCCATCGCTCTGCCCCCACACACTCTTTAGCGGAAGAGCACCAGTCGATACATGAAGGCGTTTGTTCTTTATAAACAAACGCCTTGCATTTATAGCAACGGATGTGGAGCTCATCGGAGAACATTTCCACTTCAGTTCCGCAGTTCGGGCAAGTATACATAGCCGCACGTAGATTTCGTGTATCTTGTCCAGGACATTTCATGTTCATCACAACAGCTCCAAAATATCCCGACTATATCAACAACAACATGAAAATAGGAGCGACAGCCCGACTCAGACGCTTCATAGCGACTTTCACTTATTTTGGCAGGCTTCGGTCTCTGACTGCATGGCGCCAAGCGAAGTCGTTAAACCACGTCCAAACCTACGGCTGCCATTATGAGAGGCGCGTATAAACGTGCTGGTCTCATCGAGCGGCATACCGGCGACGCTTGCGCAGAAGTTGATCCAACCGATGTCCAGATACTGCTCGACGTTGGAAAGATAAAAAGCCGCGATCGTGGCCCTGTGCTCCTTGAGGTATTCGCCGACAGCTCGAATCGCCTTAGGACCCGCGAAGTCCCCCACCAGCGGGACGATGAGATTCTTCTTTTCGAGGTCCTTCACAATTTTGAAATTCTCTTCGCTTGCCAGATAGCTGCGACTGACGCCGGCTTCATCCGTTCTCGTCATAAGCGTAGCATAGGTTGCAAAGTTCAGGCCGCGCCTGCCGAAGCTTCGTCCCGACGAGCTGTAATTGATGTTCGGTCCAAATTGGTAAAAGTTATAGTAGATATTCTCAATCCCGGCAAGATCGTCACTCGATAGCGGAAACCCGTGTTTTTTGACCAGCAGGTCATGGATTAACTTAAGGTTTTCTTTGTATACCAATTCATCGCTCCTCTGCACGTTCGAGTATGCATGGAAAATATCGGCCGCCGTCGATTCCGAATCAAGGCCAACCGGACGCTTTCTGCTGAACAAGCGCGATACAAATTCAGCGCGGTCTGCTGAGAGTTCGAAGAGCGCCTTGTACATCAATTGGATGTGCATATTCCCGCGACGGATGTCGATGATGAACGCCATCCTCGGCTTGATGGCTGCGATGTAGGTAAAATTCTGTTCCGGACCGACTCCCATGTAGACGCCGCCCGGTTTGGTGCGCCGGAGGAGATCGGGAATGACGTTCTGAATCCCCACCTCGTTAGAGAGCAGATTGTCTGATCGGAAGTAGCCGTCGGGTTCGGAGAACTTCTCGATCATGCTCCAGAACTCCCGATCGGTGAGCCTGGATGGAAGAGTGTCGGCTGCAGCCCTACAACAGGAAGGTGCGGGTCGGCGAATTAGATTTTAGAAGCTTTATCTTTCTGCCGCCGCCTTGCCGTCATAAGTATTTGAGTGTGGGATAGGAGCGTTTCCGGATGTAATTATGCCCAAAGTAGAGTAGACAGACTGTCTTGCGCCAATAAACGTGAACCGTACGGCACTGTGAAAATCAAATGACGGGATTTCCAGAAATGAAGGCAGTTCATCACTACTTAAGGCAGTAGCGTCTCTATCTATCAATTCAATTCGGAATTCAGCAGGGATCTCACTTCCAACATCCGGACCGGATACACTCACACCAACAGAGTATGAATCTGAGGTATCAAGATTTTTTACTTCAATGATATTGTGAGATCCAGCAGGTTCAACTACCCAATTAAAAGACTCATTTTCCATAAAAATAGTGAGGGTTCCCGATTTGATGGCTCCGACGTAGCTGCCGGATTCAGGATCATTGGGCTCAGCGTCATCTGTCGTATTTTCAAATGAGTAGATGATTTCAAATGGATGCCCAGTGAAATAAGAAAATTGACCATCCAGTTCATGAACTGTTCCCCTGAACCTAAAGGTGACCTCTTCTCCTTTAGCTGAGATACAGATCATAGAAACAATAACAAGCGTACTCAGAAGATGTTTCATGGCTTACCTCCCATTCACGAGCATATATCCCTGTGTGTTGTTTCATTTGCGGGTGATGAAGACATTCCCGAAACTTCAATTTAAAAAATAACTTAATGGGGATTTATGTTCCTTGACCTGGCTCAAGTTTTTTGTGAAAACCTGCCAAATTTGTGATTTTCATTGGATTCTATAAACTATTTATAATCAGCAAGATGACAGGTAGAGGTTGAAACGAAAGTTTATATGTGAATGCAGCTGCCGGGATCAGTGTATGCCTTCAGCCGATGGAAGGATTGTGAAGTCTTTGTCAAAAGCAATAGCACATTGGCACGCAGACGCTCTATCAATCGGATCCACATTGATACGAACTATCCGCCCCTCTATAGAATAGACGATTTCTGTCGTAACGAATCTCAGGGAAACACTGGTTCCAATTGACATCCGCTCATGAGTTTCTATCAGAGCGCCCACTCGGGAGATGTTGATCAGCTTAATTCCAGGCCCTTCACCTAAATGGACACTTCTCAGGGAGGGAATGGCAGAAGCATCAAAACGGGGTGCTCTTCTACGATCAACGAAATTTTTCTGAAACATAGGCTGTCTCATTCGGCAACGTTGTATCTAAAATGTCTGCTATGAAACTTATAGGATATTCGTCTGATCGCCGAATGCGTTATCAATGCGCCCAGCATACCAACCGGTCTTTTTTTGTCAAGCGAATTGGCATGTGGAAAGAATGCGTGTGCGGGTTTCGGAGGTGCTTTCCCCGCTCTCCGAGATCGGGGTTAGGCATATTGGCCGGGATTGCGGTCTCTGACTCATTAGAACCGTTGGCTTTTTCCCGGATAGATTTATGCATTGATTTCCCTTCCCCACATGCACCGGATCCCCTTATAATAAGCTCAAGCTTCATCAAGATTTACCTAGCAGGGAGCAGCATTTAAACGGAGACTCCATTATCTGAATAACGCTATGAAAATTGACTATTTTGCCCCCCTCTCCAAAGCATGGGAACGTATGAAAAAGGCGCTTTTTCAGCCTTTCGACATCGGAAAATGGTTTGCCTTGGGATTTACCGTTTTTTTGGCTCATCTGTTGGACGGTGGAGGTTTCCCGGGGAATTTCCGGAGCAGTTTCAATAGAGAGAAGACCATACGCTTGCCCGACATCGAGAATATTCCTGAACGAGTGATAAACTGGTTACATTCTCATCCGTTTTTGATCGTTGGTATCTTGATGGGAGTTCTTGTATGCATCAGCATCATTTTAGTCTTTACATGGCTGAGTTCCCGCGGAGCTTTCATGTTTCTGGACAATGTTGTGCACGATCGCGCCCTTATAGTGAAGCCGTGGCGTGAATACAAAATCCTTGGTAATTCATTATTTTTCTGGCGTATCGGTTTCGGTTTTGTAGTCGGTCTGTTAATGCTGCCGTTTCTGATATCGATCTTCATTCTGCTCAGGCAGTTCCCACACGGCCATTACGCTCTTTACAACATACTCGGAATCAGCCTACTCGGTCTTTTGTGGTTATTGGGATCGGTGATTGTCGCCTACATTTCGCTGTTCACACATAGCTTCGTCGTTCCCATCATGTACAAGTTTGATCTGAAAATACTTCAGGCCTGGCAGAAATTCCTTCCGATTCTTAAAAGCCACTTCCTCTACTTTATTCTTTTCGGTCTTCTCTGTTTGCTTCTTTTTATAGTCATAGTTATCGCAGCCTTTGTCACCGGTTGTCTGACCTGTTGCATCGGTTTTCTTATTCTGTTTTTGCCTTATGTCAGTTCCGTTTTTCTTCTGCCGGTTTATTTCACTCTTCGCGCCTTTTCGCTGGAATTTCTGGCTCAGTGGGGCACCGACTATTCGGTATTTCCCGATGAAGCATTACCCTTCGATGATGTACCGCCTCCGCCCATACCCCCGCCGGCGGGCGCGAACACCCCGGGAATGTGATCCGGACCTGAAGATACCGTTTTTTAATGGGATCACAAAATCCAGAGGACAGACCATCCGTCATAATTCTTTGTCCGCAGTCGCACACAGAAACCGCCCTGCCGGATGCCCTTCTCAAGCTCGAAGCATCCGACGCCTGGACACGAGGTGAAGAAGCACTCCGCGCGGGTGCGCCACGCTGGAATAGCCACGATATCCCGCTTGACACGGTGACAGGTTCGATTGTCCTGCTCAAGCGTGGCAATCCCGATGGCTTCGGGTATGCGGGAGCAATCGACTTCGCCACGTATAAACAATTTGCCGTTACCTACGATGCCCCCGATGAGCGCAATATGGGCATGCTGGCGGGTGCTGTTGTCCATGAACTGCATCATCTGGTTCGGTTTAAGGTCTACCCCGGAAACATGATGACCTTCAACCTGGCAGAATACATTGCCATGGAAGGTCTCGCGGAATCCTTTGCGTCTGCCATCTACGGTGAGGACATGGTGGGCCTCTACGTAACTTACATCAGCGATGAAGACCTCGAAAAGGCGCGTACCTTGATCGATGCGGCGCTCGATGTCACCGGATTCGACAAGTTACGCGGTTATGTGTTCGGTGGAACCTCGGCGGATCAATACGGCATTGAAGCTGTTCGCGGGATGCCTAAATTCGGGGGCTACGCAGTTGGTTATCATGCTGTGCAAGCCTATCTCGAGCGCACCGGAAAGACCATCGAGGAAGCTACTTTCATCTCCGGTGAAGAAATCATGCGCGAGTCCGGATACTTCCATTAGGAAACGTCAGGTTCTTATCGTCGTTTAAAAGACCTGCGCATTCGGTTTCGGTATCGGGGTCGATATCGATACCGACCCCGATACCGAAACCGACACCGAAACCGACAATGCCGTTCGTGCCGCTTTGAGCGGCTCACCTAAATAAGCCTCCGGCTCTGCCGGAGGTCCTATGACTCGAATTAAGGAGATGGCTATGCCGCGTGACCCCAGCAAATTCATCGCCCCTGACCTCGTGGACTCCAAATGCACCGAATGCGGCGCCGAAGTGCCGGATGAATTCACCAGTTGTTTTGAACTCTTCATGTCAATTCTGACCCCGCTGGGTTTGAGACTGGCAGAGTCCCCGGGCATAGCCATGCTGTACCGGTTGATCGTTGATACCGGTGCAATGCAACACCCGAGAGGCGGTTGCAAATCGGCCAAGTCTTACGCTGCTCATCTTACAGGCCTTTGTTGTGGCGTGGAATACAACGGCTCCAAATCGGTCCGTGCCGCGCTCCAAAGATGGCTGAATGGTTCCGCAGAAGCCATCGGCATCATCAGACCCACAGAACCTGATGACCGAGGAGTGCTGACGATTCGATATGTTTATGATGCAGCGACCGACGCTGAGGTTGCCTCGCGCG
>JARRLM010000354.1:0-3501 GCA_037386985.1 Acidobacteriota bacterium
TTCATTCGCTTCAGGTGGTGCCGGCTCCGGCGTTTGAGAGCAGCCTGCACAATACAGGATAGCGGATACAGCGATACAGCAGATGAGTCTCTTCATAGGAATCTCCTCGTTAAAAAGTATAAAACCGGTTCAGCGGCAGGAAAAACTCTCATGGCTGTCTTCGTTGCCGCCATCGAATCGGGCCACTTTCGGATAAGGGCACAACGGGCGTGTTATGCCGGGAAATGCCCTGCCGGAGGCGACCACGCGGTCCGGTGCCTCTCCCTGCTCAACCCACTTCTGGATCGCCGTAAGCATGTCGAACTGATCCGTGGACTGCCCGCCTCCGCAATGGGTCATCCCGGGGACAAGAAACAGTCGGGCCCAGGATTGTGGGCCCTGATCGTCGCGAGGAGTAAGCTTTTCGTACCACTGAGTCAGGGCACCGGTCCACATAGCCTGGTCGGACAGCCCGTGATAAACAATCATCTTGCCGCCGCGTTCAGCGAAAGTGGTGTGCAGAGTGGCTACAGCATCGTTGATGGCCGCGGTCTCGGCGGTGGCATCCATATCGAGATCGAAATCGAAATCCAGCGGGTCCAGGTCCGGATTGGACGGCGTCATGGAGAAAAGACGCAGAGTATCGCGCCCCAGTGTCGCATTGGCGGGAGGGCTGCCTGCACTGCCGAGATGCATGGATCTCCAGGCCGGCTGAGAGATGCCCGTGTCATATGGAGTTGAACCGTAGAGCGACTCGCCGCGAGAATTGCGTGCGCCTCCCAAAATGTCCTTAAGAGCACCGACCTGCTCCACTGAAAGGCACGACTGGGTATCGGCACCGGCGGATCCGCAGCGAAGGGAGGTCGGATCGAATCCGCACGCCTGGAAATCGTTGATCATGCCGTCTTCGAGTCCGTCGAGCCCATCGCACTGTTTCAGTACGGCCGAGGAAACCCCTTTTAGCTGGGTGTCCGTGACTGCCTCGGACAGCTGGGGCTCGCCGTCTGCGTTCCTGGGAGCGATCCTCGTGACGGTCTGCAGGCTCCAGACCTGGTTTGCAGCCACACGGGTCAGGTTGAAGGATGCGTTGCCGGAAACCACACCGTCAAATTCCAGCGGCAGGCGCTGTGCGGCCATCATCGCTTCCCGTCCGCCCGTGGAGCATCCCATGTAGTAGGAGTAGTCGGGTTTGCGCCCGTAGTAACTTGTGAGCAGCGCCTTGGCTTCCCGGGTCGTTCGCTGCACCGCCTGGTAGGCGAAATCGAGCTTGGCCTGCTGGTCTACAGCAAAGCTGGAATCCATCACGCTGCGGCCTTGATGCCCGCCATCAGTCGAAACTACCGCGAATCCCCTTTCCAGTGCGGACGGAAATCCGCCGACCCTGCCGAAAGCGGGATTCAGCGATCCGTTCAGTCCGCCGCCGCCCTGGAAAAGCAGGCGTCCGTTCCAGTCCAGAGGCAGACGCAGCTCAATACCGGTGCCGAAGCCTACGCCTTCAATCCTGGATGGACGGGGATCCAGCATGACCCGAAACAGGCAGTGGGCCGGAACGTTAGCTGCAGCCCCGCCAGGGCCGGCGGGCTGACGTGAGGCGGCAACCCATTCGGAATCGTCGACCCGGAATGTTTGCGTGGACAGAGCGGACAGGGAGTCGCATGCCTTCCGCGATGCATCCTCGTCCGCAATGGCATGATTCGCCACCAGCAGTGCAGCAGCCAATATAAGAAATCCATACAATCCGGTTCTGAAGATAGTCACGGGTATATCCTCCTTCTCATTATCTGGAGAGCATCGAACCTGAAAAAGTATTACTGTTGCCCGCCATCTCCTGACGGATCTTCTGACGTGCGGAACCATTCAAAATAAGCATCAAATGCCTTCAGCTTCTCCAGATTGGGCACGGGTCTTGCGCTGGGTTCCGCAGCATCAAAGACCATCGCTCTCGGATCATCCTCCGTGAAAACGGGCCACTCGGGCAAACCCGGACCGTTCGGGTCGCCGGATCTGGCGAAGTTGACCCAATAGGAGCTGATCGTATCGGACAGTTTCAAGTCTTCCGGCGAGGGCCCGCCCTGCGGTCCGCCCAGAGTCTGGAATGCATAGGGAACATCGCTGCCATGACCCGACCCGTCCGCTTCAGGTGCGTGGTAATCGAAATAGTAATTGAATGCCCTGCCTTTTCCGTTTCGGGACTGCAGGCAGGCCCAGATCCAGGTGTTCCAGGAAAACGTGCTTTCGCGTGAAATTCCCTTTGACGATTTTGCGGCCTCTGCGTCTGTAGAATGAGGATACGCGCTTAAAATAGTGTCGGCCATAGGGCCGTATTGCGATTTAATCCGATCTTCAAATTGTGCCGCCGTAATGTTCCTGCCGCCGCCGAAGGATGCCAATTCGTCGGAGGTATTGCCGGCCAGAATCGGGGTGTCATTGAAGTTGCCCTCCATATACATGGAATACAGGGAGTCCGGAATAATATACCCGTCGGCTACCGGCTTGAAGCTGCCGATGCCCATCCCGAAACCCCTGGTACCGTTCTGGATGTCATCCGCGCTCAATGCGCGGGCGGCCTCTAGATCGGCGGCGCCCAGTTTCTTCAGGAATTCTTCGCCGGTCTCCTCGGCGTATTTGAGAGTCGGAACTCCCAGATTCATCCCCGTGCTTGTTTCATTTGAAGTCTGCAGAGGAGTAAACGATCCTCCGCTCATACAGATGGCCCGATGAAACAGGCCCTTCGTAACCGGCGATGCCGCACGCATGCTTACGGCCATGCCTCCGGCGGAATGCCCGAATATTGTCACGTTGGAAGGGTCTCCTCCGAATCGTTCAACATTCTCCTGTACCCACTTCATTCCCGCAATCATGTCTTCCAGCCCGTAGTTACCCGATCCCCTGCCGCTTTCGCGGCTGAGTTCCGGGTGCGCCATGAATCCGAAAGGACCGACACGGTAGGCAACGCTGACCAGGACGACACCCTTTTTGGCAAAACCCGTTCCGTCATACATGGAGGTGCTGGTCGAGCCGCCCATAAAACCGCCTCCATAAATCCAGATAATGACCGGCAGCTTTTCGTCCGTCTTTTTTGCGGGGGTCCACACATTCAGATACATGCAGTCCTCGCTGACCGGCGACGTGTTTCCCATCCCACCCGCGGCTTGCATGCAGGCGGGCCCGAAAGTATCGGCTTTCTTTACATCCGACCAGGGCTCGACCGGTTCGGGCGCCTTCCAGCGCAGGTCTCCGACCGGAGGCGCGGCAAACGGAATCCCTTTGTAGATAAACATGCCTTCCTGTTCGACACCTTCAATTGTACCTCCCGTTACTTCGACAGTCGTTGTCAGGGATGGCGAACTGCATGCACAGGTAATAAAGACCAGGATCAGCAACATAAAATACAAATTTGAATGATTGAAACGCATTGGACCTCCTCGTGTTCAAATGTGTGTCGATGAAACAGCAGGGCATGAATTACAGGCTGATTATCCTTTAATACATGTCTCTGTTTGCTTCAATACCACCATATTC
>JARRLM010000355.1:0-3498 GCA_037386985.1 Acidobacteriota bacterium
CCCCAGGATCTTTCAGGGGATAATCTGGAAGCTTCGATTCAACGGATTGCAGGTGAACTTGACGGTGAGGGGCATAATGTTTCTCGTCATGGAGGCAATTTGATTAAATTGAGATTTGCCGTGAATAAAGCGCGCAATGTCGGAAAACCCCTGATGAAGGATTTCAATGCGGTGGTTTCGGCGTTTACCCTGGAAGATGTGGCAGACCCATATATCGCAACGAATCAACTTTTGGACGAATTAGGCGAGACCTGGCCTGAACTCAGAGGATCTGAACGCCGACCGGATGTGATTGAGATTATCGAACAAACGAAACTCGATTTGTTGATCGCCAAGGCTAAAGGCCTGCCGGATGATCAGGGCATTCGAATGCTTATCGAGGAAGAAGTGGATTTTCAGGTGATCACCAAAGCGTTGGGGATCACTGAGGAAAAACTGGAAGAGGTGAACGAGCAGATAAAAAAAGAGCGCGCAGAAAGAGCGAGAGTGACAACACTACTTGAGAAGGTAGTAGACAAGTCCAACGAAGAAAAAGTCCGGTACTTCTTCGACAATAACGTCGCCGAAGAGTTGATGATTGAAATAGCCGGAGTGACCCGGGGTGACATCGATGCGGCCAAAAAAGCCATGGAAAATGAGCTGAAAGAAAAACAAAGGTTGGCGGAAGAAGAAGCTGCACGCAAAAAGGCTGAGGCCGAAGGTCCTGCGCTGGAAGATATACCTTCAGACGAAATGCTCGATCTGATCGAATCCGTCCGCGAAATTATGGAATTCAGCGATCAGGAGAAGGAAATCAGGGTGATGTGCGAACAAAGTTCCATCCCAAAAGCCCTGGTGGACATTGCCGTTTCAGATCCTGACAAACTCGATGAACTCGAGAAAAAAGCAGAGGGGTAATCCCGAACCCCTCTGACAGGTTTAAGGGTTGTCGAGTAGACTGGGGACTACCACGGCTGCAGGCTAAGGTTTGTTTTCTCTGTTTCCGCCTGGTTTCCAGGCAGTGCTACAATATTTCAGCCATACCTGCGGTTGTTCCCCAGTCCCTCACGGAACCGGACAAGCGGATTTCCCAGACATCCGGCTCTTCGGTTGATCTTTCAGGTCGCTGCCACCCTGCGGTGTGGATTCAGGTTTTTCCGGACTTTCAAATTCGGCCAGCCCACCGCATCCAGTGCCTGCTCGAAGCCCTTCCAGGTGTAGCTTCTACGCTGGCTTTTGCGATTGAGCCATTTGAACAAAATCCGCGTTGTGTGGTGCAGATAAGCCGAGCATCGTTTCGAGTTGTCCGTAACGGCG
Source organism: Acidobacteriota bacterium (assembly GCA_037386985.1). GTDB lineage: Bacteria > Acidobacteriota > UBA6911 > UBA6911 > UBA6911 > UBA6911. Next base: position 1,297 of record JARRLM010000355.1, read on the forward strand.
TAGTAATTAAGGTGCCCTTCTACCCGCGCCTTCGCCCTGCGCAGCATCTCTGCCTTCTTCATCACCCTACTGGCCCTACGTGCCCAGGCCGTGAAGTTGTTGATGCTTTGACCAAACTTCTTGCGGCTGGTCCGGCGCTTTACCTTGAAGCAGCCTTTGCGGGTTTTGCCGCAGTAGTGCGTAAATCCCAAAAAGGTAAACTCCTTTGGCTTTTGACCCCGCTTGCGCGCCTCTTCGCGCGCAAAACGGCCAAACTTGATGCACTGAGTCTTCTCTGGCGCCACCTGCAGGTTGAATCCTTCCAACCGATCGGCTAAACGCCGTTGAAAATCCTGTGCATCGCCTTTGTACCGAAAGCAGGCCAGAAAATCGTCGGCGAACCGAAAATAATAGCTCTCGCCCCTGAACTGCTTGCGCAAGCGCCGGTTGAACCACAAATCCAGCACATAGTGCAAGTAGATGTTTGACAGCAATGGCGACAGAATCGACCCCTGCGGCGTGCCCTCTTCGCTGGCCTTGACCAGCCCGTCTTCCATGATCCCGGATTTCAGCATCCGGCTCACCAGACGGACCATGCGCGGATCACCGATTCGATGCTCTAAAAATTTGAGCATCCAACTGTGGTTGACGTGATCAAAGAATCCTTTGATGTCCGCCTCCACAATGTAGCCTACCCGCTGCTGCTGGATGGTCCGGCCCAGCTCATCGAGACACTGGTGGGGGCTGCGACCCGGTCGATAGCCAAAACTGCTGTCTTCGAAAACCGCCTCGTAGATCGGTTCCAAAACCCGCTTCACCGATAGCTCCACCAGCTTGTCTTCCAGACTGCTGATGCCAATCGGACGCCCCTTGGCGCTGCCCGCTTTGGGCACATAAGTGCGTCGCTTCGGCTGCGGCCGGTATCCCATACGCTGCATACGCTCCGAGAGCTCCTGCAGATTCTCCTCGAGACGCTCTTCATACTGCTGCTTGGTTACGCCGTCCACACCTGCAGCCTTGTCGGCCTTCAGGGTTTTAAAGCATTCCCGCAAGTTGTCCACGTCACTCACATGGTGATACAGTGAGGTGAACACCAGCTGCGGCTCCTTGCGGGCTTTCTCCCCTATCCATGTCAGGTTTGTGCTCACAGATTGGCCACTCTTTGCATAGTGTCTGTGTTTCTCCTTTCATGGGCGATCAACCGTGGAGACCTTCGCTCAGCGGGAATTAGCCGCTTCTTCGCTAAACCATTGCGGTTACACCGGTCTCCATCCCTCGTGTCGGCGTCTTCCGGCCGGCCTCTTGTCACATTGGCCCACCGTACTCGGCTACTATCCCCTCGATCCGGAATGCTTCGCCAAGAACCTTGGGATCTCCGACACTCGCCTGGTTACTCCGACGACGTTGTCCAACTCGATGCTGTCTGAGACCCCGGGGGGCCGGAACGGCACTTGCCTCCTCGCACCGCCCGTGTTGCCTGCGCCCAAGCTCAAAGGATCGGCACCCTCCAAAATCAAAGCTTTCTCGGGGCTATGGGGCAGATTCAGAGCATACACTCTTCACCTCGTTGGACTCATAAACCTGTTTATGTTAAAAAAATCTATTTCCAGGCGGCTTGCCTGCCTTACCTGGGAGGGCTTCTTGTTCCCTCACATCGTCGAACCAGTGCCAGGTTCGAACGAGCTTTCAGCTTTGAGCTATGAGCTAATCTAATTTACTTTTTCTTCCCAATCCCCCGTTGGCCGATAACCTCTCCAAGCCTGTAATATTGCCGGATACCGCTTGCGTATATCAATGGATCAATCTTCACTGGATCCGCTTGATCATCCGTCAAACAATCTTCATTAATATAGGTTTCAGTAATTTCACCGATGAATAGAATATGGCTACCGAGTTCCAACGAATGGATTACCCGGCACTCAAGATTAACCGGGCATTCTTGAATCAGCGGGGCGGTATTGAAATTCCCGTAATCGATCTTAAAAATTTGAGATTTGTCGATTTTATGCCCCGAATAGATACCGCAAAAGTCAACTTTTGCAGCCAAATTTGCAGAAGGTACATTAATGGAAAAGGTGTTGTTGGCTGAAATGCCTTTAAGCGTGAATCTGGTCGGTTGCAAGGCAACCGAAATTGTCGGTGGGGTTGATGCAGCGATGCCGCACCAGGCGGCGGTCATAAAGTTCGGTTTTCCTTGCACCTGCGCACCGACCAAAACCGCCG
>JARRLM010000356.1:0-3496 GCA_037386985.1 Acidobacteriota bacterium
TACAACCCTATATTAAGAGATGTCCTTCAGGAATATATAGGCGACGGTAGACTGCCCAACGCTGAATTCATTGATATTTTTAATGTTCAGTTCAGCGATTCTCACGTGAACGGTGGAGATTGTTTCCATCCAAGCGAAGCGGGGCATTCGCTTCTGTCCGATGTAGAGTGGTGCCCTTCGAAATGGGAGGACGGTCAGTTTTCCTGCGGACCATAATAGAGCATTAAATAATGGAGGGAAGAAACTGAACGGGAGGCTATCATGAGTAAATTTTACAATTGCATTGGCGCAGCACTGCTCTTGCTGGTTTTCTCCGAATTCTCCTTTGCAGAGTCCTTTGTCACCGCGCCAAGCGGTCTGAAATACAGGGATCTCAAGGTTGGAACCGGAACGCCGGCACAGACCGGCTCAACCGTCGTAGTTCATATCAGCGGTTGGGTGGATGAAAACGGGCAAAAGGGGAAGGAAATTTACCGGACCAGGAAGGAAAACAGCCCGGTTTCTTTTGTCGTCGGTACTGAAAAAGTCATGCAGGGATGGAATGAGGGCGTCGTCGGTATGCAGGCCGGCGGCACGCGCCTCCTGCTGATACCGCCAGAACTTGGATTCGGTAATAAGGCGGTGGAGGATATTATACCGCCCCATGCGCATTTGAGGTTCATCATTGAGCTGCTGGAGGTAAAGTAGCGAATACACTTGAGGGAAACTGAGCTTACATCTTAATATCTTTCATCCGTTTGAAAGTTTTTTCACCGCTTCCAGGACGCCTCTGCCCACGGCCCTAGCCTTATCTGAAACTTCCCGGCAGCAGGACGGGTCGCCGCCGGGATCGATGTCTCCAATCTTCTCATCCTCCTCGACTACGATTTCGCGGATCAATCCGCGCACAATCCCGTCAATTTCAGCCCGGACGGGTGTATGGTCCACATAAAGGACTTCATCCCCGGCTGTAACCGTATCTCCTATGGACTTCACCAGTCGTACAGTACCCCCATGCGGTGCAAGAAGAACCCGCTCCCATCTGTATCCGGACTTCACGCCCGGGATCCCTGTATAGGGTTCGGTCTCCCCGCTGTATACGGCCCTTCCAAGGTTGGGTCCCCTGTTGCTTTCGACGGCTGCGTGAACCACACCGGGAGCGGAAAAGCCCGGGCCGACTCCAATAACAACCGGTGCTTCGCTTTTGACCGTTCCGAGGTTTTGTTTGGCCAGGATGGCATCCACGACCACATCCGGTTCCAGTTCAGCGATGATTTTCCATTCGGGATCGACCATGACTCCAATCCGCCCACGATCCCATGCCCGGGCCAGTTCGGACCGGTCCCGCACGAATGTTGCCGTCACACCCTCGACTTCCACCTGCTTTTCATACAGGGCTTCACAGAAGGAAACCGTTCGACGCACACACAGGGGCATATCGATTTCGATCATACAGATGCGAGACATACCGGCCCTGTAAAGGCTGAGGGCAATGCCCGACGCCATCTCACCCGCACCTTTTATGACAATCGATATGTCCTTAATTTCGTCTCCTCCATCATCTTAGAGAGTTTCATAGCGAGCTATGGAAGGTCAAGTGGGCCGGATCGAATTCCGAGTCCTCCAATACATTGCCGAAAACTGAGGTTCCCATAAAAAAGGAATCCGTCTCATCAGTTGCTTTATGCCCGTTCATGCGGATATATTGGGGCTTGATTGCGGCTATTGTTCCGCCTCATTTTACATAGTCCGCGACAGCCCGGTTTTTCAAAAGGAGAAAGATGTTCGCATCCGGTCGCATGAACGCAGTCCAGTCTCCGGTCATTCCTATTGTGGGCAAACTTATTCGCGATCACCCGGGCACCATTTCGCTTGGACAGGGAGTCGTCCATTACGGCCCGCCGCAACAGGCATTGGACCGCGTTTCAAAATTTCTTGATGATCCCTGGAATAAATATGATGCCGTTGATGGAACACAAGAGCTTCGAGGGGCGATCGAAAAGAAGCTCCAGGCGGAAAACGGGATAGAGCCGGACAGCAGGAGCCGGATCTTCGTTACCGCAGGCGCCAATATGGGCTTTATGAATGCGGTCTACGCCATAACAGATCCCGGAGATGAGATCATTCTCCTGAAACCTTACTATTTCAACCACGAGATGGCCGTCTGCATGGCCAACGCCAGGCCGGTGGCTGTGGAGACCGACGCCTGCTACCAGCCGGACCTGAATGCCATCGAGCAGGCTATGACATCCCGAACCAGGGCCGTCGTAACTATTTCACCCAATAATCCGACCGGGGCCGTATACGATGAAGCCATTCTTCGCGAACTGAATGCTCTCTGCCGGGACCGGGGCATCTATCATATTCACGATGAAGCCTATGAATACTTCACCTACGAGGATGCAACACATTTCTCGCCCGGATCTATCCAGGGAAGCCCGGATTTCACTATTTCCCTCTTTTCATTTTCAAAAGCATACGGCTTCGCCAGCTGGCGCATCGGGTACATGGTTCTGCCGGAGCCATTGTACTTCCCGGTGCAGAAAGCCCAGGATACGATATTGATCTGTCCTTCCCTGATCTGCCAGGCAGCGGCAGCAGGCGCCCTGGAGGCGGGAGCCTCCTACTGTGCCCCATATGTCGGGGAAATGGCCGAGGTTCGAAAACTGGTCCTTGGAGAACTCGACAGAATAGGGAACGTCTGCAGCATACCGCCATCAAAGGGAGCTTTTTACTTCCTGCTGCAGCTGGATACATCCATGAACCCGATGGATCTTGTAACACAACTGGTGAAGGAGTACGGAGTGGCGGCCATCCCGGGCACCACTTTCGGGATGGACGGAGGATGCTACCTGCGCATCTCTTATGGAGCACTGGAGAGGGAAACAGTTGCGCAGGGTATCGGCAGGCTGGTCAAGGGTATTTCAGATATCCTCTGCAAGTAAAAGGAAAATATTTTACAATCGGACAAAGAAAATTGGGAGCGGGAAAACAGATGAGGATCATCGGTTGTCAGCTTGATACGAAATGGGAAGACAAGGAAGCCAATCATGAATGTGTGCGTGAGCTCCTCGAGCAGGAATCGCCGGCATCCGATTCGCTGATTGTTCTTCCTGAAATGTTCGCAACCGGTTTCAGCATGAATGTGAGAAAAATCGCCGAAGACGAAGATCGACCCACACAGGATTTTCTTTCCCAAAGAGCCGCCGAGCATCAATCGTTCGTACTCGGAGGGGTTGTGATCCGAAGCAAAGACGGCCGCGGCCTGAACCAGGCCGTGGTCTACAAGCCGTCCGGAGAAGAGCTGGCGCGGTACAGCAAACTGCACCCGTTTTCCTACGCAGGGGAAACAGAACATTATGCTCCGGGAACAGGGATAGAAACCTTCACGTGTAACTCGTTTATTGTTGCGCCCTTTATCTGCTACGACCTCCGGTTCCCGGAGGCCTTTCGGGCTGCGACACAGCGCGGAGCCCAGGTACTGGCAGTTATTGCCAACTGGCCTGCCGCGCGCGAA
>JARRLM010000357.1:0-3482 GCA_037386985.1 Acidobacteriota bacterium
ACCGGCCTGGGCTGTCCGGGCCGGCCTGGCAGTTGAAGCGGCTTAATTTTTATTGACAGACAACCTCAGTTGTCTCCAAATTTACAAGACAGTGAATATATGAAGCCTGAGAAATTTGAGACAACCTCATTTCGCTTATAAGCACTTATACTCAAGAATGAATGGGTATTTAAACCCATTGATATCCCCTTATTAGGCGAATAAATTGGAAGTCAATATCATTATCGATCTAAGTAATTGGAATAATTGTTCTAAGTATAAAGATCAATCCGGGACGTGGCCGTCGTATAGGACCACAATCCTGAATACATTCTGGAGAAACCCGCACAGATAGAATTCGATGTTTCCATTCAGTACAAAGAGAAGACGGGTATGTAATTAAGAATGAACGGTCGATATTTCCTGCACCAAGCAGGCCCGGATTGAAGGCTGATTTCATGAAAAGGAGACTGCAATGGCAACAGAAATAGTGGCAGATCGTGTAAACGGTTTGAACCTGAATGTCCTGACCGGGACAATACAAGCAATCAAGAAGGATCCCGAACTGGGAAAGTGCAGGTTCCGGGCACGAAATAGATGGGTCGATGCGAATCAGAACCGAACCACTGTGACGGATTTTTATGGCGCCAAAGGGGAACAGACACATAAAACGACGTTCGAAATGAATGCAGACGAAACCCCGATACTGGCAGGGGGAGATGACGCGGCCAATCCTGCCGAGCATTTACTTCATGCCCTGGCCAGCTGTGTCACCACATCACTTGTCGCTCATTCGGCCGTGAAAGGCATCCATATCGAGGAGTTGGAATCAGAATTGGAAGGCGATATTGATCTGAATGGGTTTCTTGGCCTCAATCCGGATGTGCCGAAGGGGTATACGAATATCCGCGTGAAGTTCAAGGTAAAAACCGATCCTGAAAACCTGAAACAGTTGAAGCAATTGAGCGAATTTTCACCCATCTATAACACGCTCGTTCATGGATCAAAGGTCGACATTGAAATTGTGCCGAAGTAAAGAACTCGGACCTCAAGCCGGAGCCTCTTCCCCGGGCTTACACCCATAAGCGCTAACTTTAAGGAGAGTCAATCGCGGTCCTTGTCGGGATCGCAGTCAGGATCGCAGTCGATATTATCGCTGTCGTCTCCATTCAACCCTTCCCGAACTGTAGAACCACACCGTCCGGGTTTTGTCGGCATCGCAACATTCCGGTGAAAGGGTCTTTTTGCATCTGCATTCTCAGCCCGTGATAAAGCACCGCACACTTGGCGGTTTAGTCGCTATCGGTATCGCAGTCGGTTTTTAACATCCGATGCCCGATACCGATTCCGAAACAGCTGTTCGATGACCTTTCAATCGTTCACCTATGCGATACGCCCATCCTACGTGCTCAATGGCAGCACGATAGACATCCGGTTGCTTATGTCCGAAAGTCATCTATATCCTTTTAATTCCGACTTCGACTCCCGATTGCGATACCGATACCGATTCCGATACCGATTTCATTACGGATCCACTACACGTTCATTGCCCTGCAACCCGGATTGCAGCGAAATGCTCTGAATGCCTCCAGCTTCAATATTGACGAATTCCGGTACATTGATGGCGTAGCCCGGCTTGTTGAAGCGCGACGCCAAAACAGGGATACTGTCGTTGCCGTTTTCATCGATATGAGTCAGATACATTTCCGTATAGGGCATATTCTCCTTTGAAACGAATGCAAGCCAGCGGCTGTTCGGGGACCAGGTGTGCCAGGAGTTCATACGGCTGCGGTTGCAGTTCATCCTTCTGGCCTCTCCACCGCCCGCGGGCAGAATATACAGGCGGCTGTCCGGCTGCAGAACCAGGCCCGTAGCGCTTTGCGTAAAGACTATCCAACGGCCGTCGGGGGAATACCGGGCGAAATAATTGCTTCTGCCGTTGTAACTCGCCCCCTCGAGAGGTACGGCGCGACCTCCGTTCCCGTCGTTGAAAGCGACTTTGTACACATTGAAATGGACGGGATATTGTTTGTTCAGATTTTCAACATCCGCGTCCACGGCTGAGAATATTGTATCGCCGCCCAGTTCGGCATAAAGATCCCGGGTCCTGAGAGTACGGGAAAAAAGGATATGTCCGCCATCCGGACTCCAGGAGGGATCCGTCTCGATAATTTCAGGACGATTCTGTCCCGTAAACAATCGATGCATGGAGCGATCCGGTTTCGAGTAGAATGCCAGATGGCCCTGGATCGGGAAAAACAGCTGGGAACAGTAGGGATCGCTGATCTTGGCCAGGAAACTGATATCGTTCGCGGTAGTGACGACGTGGAGGCCGTCGGGCGACAGGCGCGAAAACAATCCGCTGCTCTGAAGTCCGTCATCCCGGGGGAAGTCGTTCCAGCTGATAAAATCCTCTTCTTTCAACAGGATATTTTTCCCCACACCGGTAACGAAATAGGAACCTTTATCCCCCCTGTAGTCCATATCCATCCCCAGGATTTCACCATTGGCGGAGGCTGTATGGCAGCTTGCACAGTAAGACTGCCGGGACATAATGACGGGAGGGTCGTCCACGGATGAAATATCGGCAAGACACCATTCCATGAGCTCCGGATGTGAATGTGCATAAGAAAAGCTGGGAGGAACGCGTCTGAACAGGATGGGCGCCCCGACGGGATCCCGTGAGGTGTCTATGCGGACAGTCCCCCTGGATACAATTTCAGGTGCCGGGTAGTTTTTATATCCCAAAACGGAAATTTGCGCCGGAGCATCCAGGGAGTTCAACTTTACAGTTTCCCAAAGCTCTGTGTCGGGAATCCACTGGCTCCGACTGCACAGAATCCGGATAGATGCGGCGGACGTTTCAAAATCAATTCTTACGAGCCAGTTCTCTACATCCGTCGTCCGATCCAGCCATTTGAAAAAAGGCGACGCCATATCCCTTGGATAGACGCTTCCATCCAGTGGATTGAGAATTTCTATCTTTTTATAGGAAGCTTGCGGATTGTAACTTTTGAGCACATGGGCTGCGTTTCCGGCTCTAATTTCATGGTTCCGTGAATCGATTCCTTCGTAGGGGGTTGCTCCCACTTTCCCTGTAATTCCAGCATTGAAAGCTACAGAGAAGGCAAGGGATAAAAAGAATACAAAGAGGACGCTGAGTAAAACGACTTGCAAATTATCACGTGATTTGCCCGAACCGGGACAGGTGTTCTTGCTCAAAACTCTCCTTCAAATGACAATCAATCCTATTACACCTGGATCTTATCACTTTCCCAAAGCGCCATTAAAATAATAACCTGAAAATTGATATTGCGGGATTAGCCCGCCGATTCAGAAATAGCTTCACACAATCATGAAATAGCCATCGGGTGACTCTCCCCGGTGGCTTACGCCACGGGCACTAACTATTATTTGTTGAAAAATTCAAAACATCCTATATCGCAAAACAGAGATCCCTTGGAGTGCGCAAGATTGCTTGAATCTTTGTTACGATTCCAATG
>JARRLM010000358.1:0-3463 GCA_037386985.1 Acidobacteriota bacterium
GTCATGTTGTGAGCGAAATAACGTATTCAGATACGGCACAGTATGAAGAATTTGCAATGCCAAGAAAAATACACATTGATTGACCGTTGGATGGGTATACTCTTGATTTGGAATTTAAAGAATGGAGTGTCAATTCCGATATCAAAGACGAAACATTTGAATTACAGCCACTGCCGGGAATGAAGGTGATACGTTTTAAATAAGTGAAGGAGTGATGCTTCCTTAAGATGGAAAATCTGATAGCCGCAAATATTAAATCCCGTCCTACGCGTGCCGTCATCAGTATCCTTGCCGTGGCGCGGGGTATTGTTTTACTCTTGATAATCGGTGGGATCACAAAGGGAACACTGGATGACTACCTGGACCGTACTATTTCCATAGGATCCGATTTTATTTTGCAGCAGAAAGGCTCTGATGCGCTGTTTGCTTTCAGCGACGCGGGATTGAGCATCAAGCTTGCCGACAGGATTCGGGAAGTGCCCGGCGTGGACATGGTTGCACCGGTTCTTGCCAAAAATAAAGGTCTCAGCGTGGTATTCGGGATCGATCCTGAGAGTTTCAATAAATTCCCAGGTGGGCTTGATATCATCTCCGGAAACGATTCGTTGAAGGACTATGAAGTCATTGTTGATCAAAAGTTTGCGGATGCAAACCAGCTGACGCCCGGGAAAACCTATAACCTTTTCGATCACGATTTTACAGTAACGGGCATCTGCCGGCCCGGTGCAGCAGTCAGGGTTTTCCTGCCGTTGGAAACCTTGCAGGAATTGAACGGATCCCCGGGTCATGTCAGTACCATGTTCATTAAGGCGGCGCCGGCGGCCGATCCGGATCAGGTTCAGTTGGAACTGGAAAAGAGTTTACCGGGCTATTCACTTATCCGATCCGATGACCCGGAATATCTGTTGTCCGCCATACAACTGCCCGGGCTGAAGGAATTTCGTATCACTCTAATGGCGACCTCCATGCTTCTGAGTTTTATGGTTATTCTTCTTGCCATGTATACGACCATATTCGAACGCACACGAGAGATTGGAATATTGAAATCGCTGGGTGCATCCCGTAAATTTATAGTTGGTATAATCTTAAAAGAATCTGCTATTATATGTTGTTTGGGTGCTATCGTTGGAATCGGCATGAGCGAAATAATTCGAGGAGCTATCATTAACCAGTTTCCAACACTTCAGATTGCTATGGGTTTCAGGGAGTTGCTGGTCGGTTTATTACTGGGGGTGCTCGCGGGAATTCTGGGCGCCATTTACCCTGCATACAAAGCGGCTCGTATGGATCCGGTACGGGCGTTGAGCTACGAGTAGGAAATAATAAATAATGATGGAAAAAGTGTCGAACAGGGCTATTGAAACAATCGACCTGAGTATGACTTACCGCGCGGGAAAGATAGAGGTGCCGGCACTGAAAAACGTAAGTTTTACAGTGGAACAAGGGGAATTCATTGCCGTGATGGGGCCTTCCGGTTGCGGGAAATCCACCCTTCTGCACCTTCTGGGAGGGCTGCTGAAGCCAACCGGTGGAAGGATTCTTGTCGACGGCGTGGACATCTCCACTCTTCCGGATTCGGAACGCACCGCAATTCGGCGGAAAAAGATAGGTTATGTGTTCCAGCGTTTCAACCTATTACCGACACTGACGGCAATAGGAAATATCGAACTGGCGAAAAAAATTCACGGCAACGGCAGCCTGGGGAAAAACGGGACCAGGGAGATCATCGAAATGCTGGGACTCTCTGGAAAGATCAACTCCCATCCTTCAGAACTTTCCGGGGGGGAGCAGCAACGTGTTGCCATAGCGCGTGCCTTAATCAATCAGCCCACAATCATTCTTGCGGATGAACCGACCGGAAGCCTGGATTCGAGGAACGCTCATACCGTTCTACTGAAACTCAAAGCCCTGAATGAAAAACTGAAACAAACCATCGTCATGATTACACACGACTCGGAAGCGGCCTCAACTGCCGGCCGTGTGATAGAAATGAAGGACGGGCAGATTCGTACTCCTTTGTCAAAATTTGAATATGAATCGGAGTTAAGAACAGCAATAAGCATTCATGACTAAATCCAGCCCGGTTGCACAAAAAATTTTTATGTGGACGTACGAACGCGGTACGCTGCCATACGATATCATCTGTGCCCTGATTCTGGCGTTTATTTTCTTTGTCCCTCCAAGTTGCTTCCATAAAAGACAACTCGCCCAGACAAAATCCATGATGCAGTCTTCTCAAGTTTCCCAGCCTGCAGGTTCGGTTAATGGGCAGGGGGAGTCGCCTCATGAAAAGAAATAGTCGAGTTTTGTTCTGGTCTGCAATCTGGAAGATTGCCGCAATATTTATGGTGCTCCTGATACCTGTCTCTGTTTGTATGGGAGAGGAGGGAGATCGGCCTGAAAAACTGGAATCGGTTCTCGAGAGGATGGGGAAAGTCAGCAGCACTTTCGAAAGCTTTGCCGCAGATATCACAACCCGAAAGTATACGGCGATTCTCGAAGAGTTCGATCCTCCTGAGAAAGGACAGTTTTTATACAAGCGGGACGATGACGGTTCCGCCCTCATTCGATGGGAGATTACGGATCCTTCCGAAAAAATAACAACCATACAAAATGAAGAATTGTTGATTTATCAGCCTAAAATAAAGTCCGCAAACAGGTTCAAACTGGGGGAAAATAAGGACAAGGCGGAGTATCTTGCGCTGGGACTCGGTCAGGCTCCATCAGACCTGGAGCAGACTCATAGCATATCCTATAAAGGAAGTGAGACTGTAAATGGAGTTGCCTGTTCCGTACTTGAACTGAGACCTAAAGATCCAAAGATCGCGTCTATATTCTCCATTATTACCGTCTGGATCCGTGATGATATCGGTGTTTCGACGCAACTGAAACTGGAGGAGCCTTTCCAAGACTATCTTTTGGTGAATTTTTCGAACGAAATACTGAACAAAAAAATCAACGATTCCATATTTAAGCAGAAGCTTCCCAGGGATGTGGAAGTACTCAATCGCTGAAGTAACGCCTCGTGAGGTATGCGGGTAAAGCTTACGCGGAACTGGAAGTTTGTTTCGGTTTGGGAAGCTCTTTCCAGGTGTAGTAAATTCGGCTGATCACGGTCCAGTTGCCGAGAATGGCCAGTATCCACAGAACTGATTCCATCCGGTTTGCCAAGCCACCGATGATCAGAAGGACAATTCTTTCAGGGCGCTCCATGAAACCGACTTTACAGGACGGGATCAGGGATTCCGCACGGGCCCTCGTGTAGCTGGTCAACACGGCCCCCATTATAACCACGCCCACAAGTACCACATAACCCAGCATTTGGTGCCGGGCATAGTAGACCAGCAGGCCCTGCAGGATGATGACGTCTGAGTAACGGTCAATCACAGAGTCGTAAAAAGCCCCGAATCGTGTTTCTGATCGACTGACCCTTGCAACCGCTCCGTCGAGCATATCGAAAAGA